>NZ_KV790853.1:22773-120762 GCF_001807725.1 Granulicatella sp. HMSC31F03
GACGCCCTTTGAAGTTCGATAGGCAAAGAGACTTCGGCTCTTTCCGATTGTTGCACCTAATATTGTGAGGTTCAACAAAGAAAGGTCACTGAAGTTTCTTGCATCACCCCTCAAACTATAGAAATGCTGAAAAGAGACAAAAATCCCTCGGTTCTATAGTGTAAATGGTAAGGAGGAATAACCAATGTGAATTACTGAGTCTAGAAATTTGATTTCGTAGACTCAGTTTGAAGCTTGGTAGGACTGAGATTTTAGCTCAGTCCGATATCCTTACCATCAACACTATGAAGAAACCGAGGGTTTTATTTTGTCTCTTTTCTAAAATATCTCATGCCTTACTTCTTTAATGAGCGGATGACGCAAGAAGGCGTAGGAAAGATAGATGGCCATCAGGCACCAAATAATCGGCTCCGCAAAAATCACCCCAAGATACCCCGCCTGCGGAATCACAAACACCACGAAAAGTACCTTCCCTGCCAGCTCGATAAAACTCGACACAAGCGGCGTCACCTTTTGCCCGAGCCCTTGCAAACTATTTCGTAAAATCAGAAGGAGCGCTAACGGCACATAGAAGAGCGATCCGATGCGGTTATACAGCGCGGCATTATCCAGTAGAAGCGGGTCGCTCGATCCAGAGACGAGTTCGTTTAGGAATGGACTTGCAAAGAATAAAATGATGCAGACCAAAATCGCCCATCCAAAGGCTAGCAGACTGCCTTGACGAATCCCTTTGGCAATGCGGTGCACTTTGTTGGCCCCGAAGTTTTGCGAAGTGAAGGTCGTCATTGCCGCTGCAATCGCCGCAAATGGCAAGGTCGAGAACGCGAAAATCCGTCTGGCAGAAGTTTGCGCACTGATGATGACTGGTCCAAGCGCGTTGATAGAGGACTGGAGCATCACAGATCCTAGAGAGACGATGGATGACATGAGTCCCATGGCTAATCCTTGGCTGATGAGGTCTAAATACAGTTCATCGTCGCGGACAAAATCACTTTTGGCCGGAATGAGGAAGCTGGCGCGTTTTTTGATATAGATAAAGCAGAGAACGGCCGATATGCCCTGAGCAATAATCGTCGCAATGGCCGCAGCTTCAACGCCCATGTTGAACGTTGTAATGAGTAAAATATCGAGGAAGATATTCGCCACCGCTGAGAAAATCAAGAAGTAAAGGGCGGCCTGACTATCTCCAACGGCGCGGAGCAACCCTGCGCATAAATTATACGCAAAGGTCACCGCGATCCCGAGCACGATGATCGAGATATACGCATAGGACTGGTCGATAATACTAGCGGGTGTTCCAAGAAACTCGAGCAGTGGATACATTCCAAACGTTCCTCCAAGAGCTACGAGGAGACTGAGAACGGCCCCGATGACGATGGTGGCCGAGACGGCGCGTTTCAAGAGACGATGGTTATTGGCGCCGTAGTAGCGTGCGATGATGACGCCCATTCCATTGCCGACGCCGAGTGCGAATCCGACAATCAGTTCAAAGATGGCTGCGGTCGCCCCGACAGCCGCCAGCGCATCCTGCCCAAGGAACCTCCCTACAATCATAATATCGGCAGTGTTATAGAGTTGCTGGAATATATTTGAAATAACAATTGGAATTGCAAACGTAATAATGGACCGCAAAATCGGTCCGTCTGTTAAGTTAATAGCGGTCTTTTTCATAAGGGAAATTATACGCGCACGCTTGGGGAAATTCAAGAACGTTCCTTGTAAAAATTTTCTTTTTCGGGGACTTCATTTTTTGAAAAGTGAGAAGGAATTTCGCTTGAAAGAGAACATATGTTCGTGTTATAACTAAGGTAGTTCAAACAGATTCGGCACTAAAAGAGAAAAAATTCAACAACAAGCTCCTTAGAAACGTTGCTATAGAGCTATTTCTAGGGGGAGAGTGCAAAATTAATCGTTTCACAGCAGAAGCATCGCAAGAAGGGAGGCGTGTTCGATGAGTCTGATTGACTACAGTTTGGAACCAAGAAGCGACATTGCGTTTATCGATATGAAGTCGTTCTATGCCAGCGTCGAATGTATCGCCAGGGGACTTCATCCGCTCAAGGCGTCGCTATGTGTGATGAGTCGCGCGGATAATTGCAAAGGGCTCATTCTGGCGTCTTCTCCCGTCTTCAAGAAAGTTTTCGGGCGAAAAAATGTCGGCCGGACTTACGATTTGCCGTTTGATATTCATACGCGTCGCTTTTCTTATTATACGGCTGAGCGTCAAGGGCTTCCCACGGATGCGGCCTTTGTGCGTTTTATCGAGGCGTGGGCGAGAGCGACCGTCATTGTCCCGCCAAGGATGTCCGAGTATATCCGGATCAATATGCAGATTCAGCGTATTTTGCAAAACTTTGCCACGACGAGTGAGATTTATCCGTATTCCATTGATGAAGGCTTTGTCGACTTGACGACTTCTTTGAATTATTTCTTCCCGGATAAGGCACTGTCCAGAAAGGAAAAATTAGACCTCTTGTCCGCGCAAATTCAGCGGGCGATTTGGAAGGAAACGGGTCTCTATTCGACGGTAGGGATGTCTAATGCGAATCCGCTCCTTGCTAAACTCGCGCTGGATAATGAGGCTAAGAACGCGAAAAATATGCGCGCCAACTGGTCGTACGAGGACGTGGAAACGAAGGTCTGGGGCATTGAGAAGATGACGGATTTCTGGGGGATTGGCAGTCGCATGGAAAAGCGGCTGAACCAGCTGAAGATTTACACGATTAAGGAATTGGCGCATGCGGATGCCGATCTATTGAAGAAGCATCTGGGGATTATGGGCGTGGAGCTGTGGTTTCACGCGAATGGCATCGATGAGAGCAATGTCCATCATCCCTACAAGGTGAAATCACACGGTATCGGGAACTCGCAAATTTTGCCGAAAGATTACCGTCGTAAGGGCGATATCGAGTTGATTTTAAGAGAAATGGTCGAGCAAGTAGCCGTTCGACTTCGCAGGGTCCGCAAGAAGACGACTTGTGTATCCATTCATGTGGGGTACTCCAGAACGGAGGAGAAAAAATCGATTCAGGCGCAACGAAAAATCGACCCCACGAATCAAACGAAGCCTCTGACGGAAGTGGTACTAGACTTGTTTCGCCAGAAATATACGAGTGGTGCGGTGCGTCGAGTAGGGATTTCCTATCAAGGGCTCGTAGATGAGGCGATTACGGTGTTTTCATTGTTCGACGATTACGAGCAGGTCGAAAAGGAAGAAAAATTGCAAAAGGCTGTCGATACGATTCGCGACGAATTCGGCTTCACCTCGCTCTTGAAGGCGAACTCTCTATTGGAATCGTCCCGCGTGAAGGCGCGCAGTCAGCTCGTCGGAGGGCATTCGGCAGGAGGGTTAGATGGATTGACATGAATATGCGTATGTATTTGCCGTATAAATCAACCAGAGAATACCAAGACCGTGGCATGGCGAAGTGGCAAGGGTTCTTCTTGTCCGAGCATACGAGTGAAATCGCCAAGGAGAAGAGGATGGAGCATTACACAAGTCGCCTCACGAAAGAGGAAAAATGGACGCTGCTGACTCAACTCTATGTCCACCGGCAACTGGCGTGTTTTCGCGTGAAGAAGAAGGAAGGGCACGAAATGGTGGTCGGTGTCCCCGTGGAATTGAGCGACGAAGCCGTCTACGTGGAGTCGCAGGCAGAAGCAAGGTGGCTATCTATCAGCGACCTCCAGGAGCTCTATTTAGTGGAGACGGAAGAGGATGAGTCGAACTTCAAGGAGTAAAATCTTTGTTAAATCGCACCAAAGCAGCGGTCTTACCCTTTACCCTCTTTCTTTTTCCTTGTACAATGAAGCTGTAGAGAGGACGTGGAACTATGTGGAAAGACGCCATTGAGATGCGAGAGGCTATAAGGAATCAGGAAGTCTCTCCGGTTGAATTAGTACAAGAAAGTTTAGAAAAAATCCAGGCATTCAATCCCGAGTTGAATGCGGTTGTTCACATCCAAGCAGAGCGGGCGCTAGAAGAAGCGAAGACGCGCTCGTTTGAGGGCTTGCCGTTTGGAGGAGTGCCACTTCTATTGAAAGACCTCGGGCAAAATCAAGCGGGGGAACCGTCCAGTTGTGGTAGTAAACTGTTAAAGGACATCCCAATGAAACGCACCGACAACTTTGTGAAGCGTCTGGAAGAGGCCGGGTTTATTATCGTGGGGCGGACGAATACTCCCGAGTTTGGGTTTAAAAATATGACGGAAGCTAAGCTCTGGGGGCCTGTGAATAATCCCTATGATCTGAAACGCAATGCCGGTGGGTCTAGCGGAGGAGCAGCAGCAGCCGTTGCAAGTGGCATGGTGCAGATTGCAGCAGCCAGTGATGGCGGCGGTTCGATTCGTATTCCCGCAAGTTTTTCAGGATTATTAGGCTTGAAGCCGAGTCGTGGTCGAATTCCTGTCGGTCCTGGTAGCTATCGTGGCTGGCAAGGCGCTTCGGTGAATTTTGCGATGACAAAAAGTGTGCGCGATACGCGTGAATTGTTGCGCGCTTTGCAAGTCGAGCAGAAGGATAGTCCGTTTTTGGCGCCACTGATTCGCGAGTGGGAAGTCCGTTTAGAGCGTCCGCTTCGAGTGGGCGTCATTGAAAAATCCCCGATTGAGAGCGTGGTCGCTCCAGAAGCTAAAGCCGCGCTTCGTAAGGCGGTTCATTTCCTTGAAGAAATCGGCTGTGAAGTGGAACCCATCGGATGGCCTGTCGACGGTGTGGAAGTGATGAAGAATTACTACTTAATGAATAGTGTGGAGACCGCAGCGATGATGCAAGGCTTGGAAGCCAGTCTTGGACGAGCGCTCACCAAGGACGATATGGAACTGATGACATGGGGCATTTATCAATCCGGCCAGCAAATTCTTGCCAAAGATTACAGTGTGGCTCTTGCCAAATGGGATACTTATGCACATGCGATGGAGAAGGTGCATGAGGAGTTTGACCTGATTGTAACGCCGACCGTAAGTGATGTGGCGCCTCTTCAAACGCAATTTCCGATGGAGGAATCGGTCCGTCAGGCGCTCAACCAGATTGAAGAACTCAGCGTCCCTGAGCAACAAAGTGTGATTTGGCGGATGTTTGATCGCACCTTGGCGTTGACGCCATTTACGCAATTATCGAATATTACAGGTGCACCTGCCATTAGCTTGCCGGTATATTTGAGTGATAAAGGTTTACCAATCGGCGTGCAATTCATGGCAGCTCGTGGGCAAGAGGCATTGCTCCTGCAAGTGGCAGAGTGGTTTGAAAAACAAGGGCAATTTGAAATGAGACAGTTCAGCTAGGAGTGAACAAGATGACAAAATCAGTAGCAATCGTAGGAGCTGGGATTGTAGGGGCAACTGCGGCATACCAACTCAGTAAAAAAGGAATCGCCGTGACCGTTTTTGATGCGGGCGTCGGCCAAGCCACCAAGGCCGCAGCGGGGATTATTTGTCCGTGGTTATCGCAACGCCGCAATAAAGACTGGTACCAACTCGTGTCGCATGGGGCTGCGTATTATCCCATTTTAATGGAACAGTTACGTGCGGATGGAGTTGCGGACTTGCCGTATGAACAGGTCGGGGCGTATATTTTCAAACATACTGAAAAACAACTGAAAAAGGTCGAAGAAATGGCAGTCGAACGCCGAGTGGATGCGCCGATGATTGGGGAAGTAGAGGCGCTGTCGAGAGAAGACGTCGCAAAGGTGATCCCAGGATGGGCAAATCCAGATGGAGCTTTGTATTGTAGCGGTGGCGGTCGTGTGGACGGAGAAAAGCTCGTAGCGCTCCTTCTAGAACAAGCAGCCAAAAACGGAGCGACAGTGAAGCATCAAAAAGTTACTTTATCCAAAGAAGGCGAAGAGATTCGAGTGGTAGACGGTGAAGAGGACCTTTCTTTTGATGCGGTGATTCTCTCCAGTGGCGCTTGGGTCAAGGAATTATTAGAAGACCTCGACTACTATGTGGATGTTCGTCCGCAAAAAGGGCAATTGATTGAATTGGAACTGGAAACGAGTGAAGATACGTCGAAATGGCCGGTGTGTATGCTTCATGGGGAGATTGATATCCTACCGTTTCCAGATGGCAAGATTTTAGTCGGGGCAACGCATGAGAATACGCAAGGGTTCGATTTAACCCCAGATGAAGCGTTGTTAGACGGAATGTATGCAGAAGCCTGTGCGAGTTTGCCAGCGTTGAGAGACGCGAAACGAAGCGGGGTCCGTGTAGGAACTCGCGCGTATACTTCTGATTTTCTACCGTTTTTTGGGAAAGTTCCGGAAACTTCTAATGCTTTTGTGGCGAGTGGACTGGGTTCTTCCGGTTTGACGAGTGGCGTTTGGATTGGCGAATTATTAGCGCGGTTATCCGCAAAAGAGACTGTTGATTTTGCCGTTGAAAATTATCCTCCAAAAAATTATATAAGAAAAACATAGAAACATAACATAATTTTATTTGTTTTTTGAATCAAAATTTAGTATTCTATTAAAAGTAATTATGTAACTTTTTATAAAAGGAGGAAAAACGAATGTTAAAAGAGTTTAAAGAGTTTTTAATGCGTGGGAATATCGTTGAATTAGCTGTAGCCGTTATTATCGGTGGTGCTTTTAAAGCAATCGTTGATTCATTAGTAAAAGACATTATCTCACCAATCATCGCAATGGTGGCTAACACTGGCGATATCGCAGCAGTTTCATTTAAATTAGGTTCTGCTCAAATCGGTATTGGAGCGTTCATCGCTGCAATCATCAACTTTGTAATCGTTGGAGCGGTATTATTCTTAATCGTTAAAGGGATGAATAAAGCTGCTGAATTAGCAAAAGGTAACAAACCTGCTGAAGAAGCTGCACCAGCTGCACCAACTGCGGAAGATTATTTAAAAGAAATCCGCGACTTATTAGCAAACAAATAATCATTCTGAAAAGCCGAGAAGCCTCTCGGCTTTTTGTGTGCAAAAATTTTGTGTGTGCTTAGTTTACATTGAATAGATTGATGAATTATAGGGGATAAAGCGTTGCTTTATTTCTTTGGATTTTAGGGGTTTTGTGCTTGGGTGGATAAACGAGTTCAGAATCAGTTTGATGATTGAAAGAGTTATAGTGGGGCACCGGTTCGAGCCTAGGTCTCTCACCTTTAAAGCCTCAAAGACGGAGTAAGGAATGAATTCCTAACTCCGCCTTATTCGTTTTAATGCGTAGTCCCACTATTCTTTCAATCAACTGATTCTTTTCGTTATCCACCAAATCGGTTTAACGCAGAATCCAAAGAAATAAATTCGTTTAGAACTTATCAATCTATTCAATGTAAATTTACAAAAAACGAGAGGTTTCGGTTTTCAATGATTAAAATTTGCTTCGTCGACCACCGGACTATCCGAGTTTTTTATAAGGATTTTACTAAGTATCGTGAGCTGAGATTTGAAGTTCCGTCATTATTCCTTTCTTCGATTAGAAGATCTGATAAAAAATCTTTTGTTTGTTCCCAATCGAAATTTTCTTTAAATCCGTTGCTACCATCCGAAAATAGATTTAAACAAAATGTAGCGAAGATTGTCTCGCAAGTTCTTCTTGGAAATTTTGCTAAATAGGAATCGAAAAATGAATTTGAGTATCTATAATGATGAGTATGAATGAAGTCTTTCCACGTATTTAGCATAGATTCTTCATCTATAATATCAATTACTGAAACCTCTTCAAGCGGTCTTTTGTCAATGTTTCCCCAGGCTTTTTTCATTAGCTTAATCGCTTCTGCATCAGTTTTAGGAGCGCTATATCCAAAGATTGTGAGCATATATGATTGATCAATATAGTAATGTAATGCTTCCCAACAAAAATTAATGTATTTATCAGAAGAGTAATTTTTATGTTTTACTGGGTATAATAATTTAGTAGGCGCTAATCTTTTAAAACATTTTGGACAGGTACAGTCTAATGTTCCAAATTCAATATGTTCATTACAATATCCAACTGCAACGTTTCCATGCAAACAAAGAATTAATGGTAAATTACGAGTAATCTGTGAGCAACGAACGTAGGCTTGAATTAATAAAGGATCCCAATTAAATGTGGCTATACAATCCTTTTTAGTTAAACTTAGTATTAAAAAATCGTAAAGGTTTATTTCGTCAGGTAATTCTAAAGATGAAAAATAACTGTACAGTCTATCTTCGAGTTCTTTAACAATTTTTGTGCAGTCTTCTCTTTCATATAGTTCTGAATAAATATCCTCTAAGTTATCACTTTTGGTTTGCAACTCAATGTTGGCAAGAAGCTCTTCTAAATTTAATTTTTTTATTAATCCATTCATTACAGAAGATTTTTTGCCGTTTTTATCACCTTTTGGAATTGCGGCAATAGTGGCTCCCGCTCCTAAAATAACAGTATGTGCTCTCATAGTATCCCTCCTAAATTCTAATTATAGCACTAACTTTTTAAAGAAAAATATATTCTAAAGAAAAAGTGAAACTTAACGAATCTATTTTCAGATTTTAAATTGCTTTATAAATCATTCTTACTCTAAATTAGGTATAATAGTAGAAAGATGTAAATAAAGGGGTCTTTCAAATGTGGATTGTATTTGCGTTGTTATCGGCTGTGTTTGCGGCGTTGACGTCGATCTTTGCCAAAATAGGGATTGATGGAGTGAATTCGAATTTGGCAACGGCAGTGCGGACGGTTGTGGTCGTTGTGATGTCGTGGTTGATGGTGTTTATCACGAACAATCAGTCAGGACTGGCACAAATTAGTAAGAAAAGTTGGGTGTTTCTCATTTTATCCGGGATTGCGACAGGGGCGTCATGGTTGTGCTATTACCGAGCGCTCCAACTAGGAAAGGCTACTGAAGTAGCTGCGGTGGATAAACTGAGCATTGTCTTCACCTTGATTTTAGCGTTTATTTTTTTACAGGATATGTTTACGGTGAAATCACTCATCGGTTGTGCGCTCATTGCAACAGGGACTATTTTAATGGTGTGGTAAATTAAATAGTTTTTTAACTAAAAGCGAAATATTGAACAAAGCATTAAGGATTTTTAAAACAAATGATGTAAGGGTTTACTTTTCGTGAAATAAATATTTTTTTTAGTTAAAAGGAGGATTCTATGCGAAAAAAATTTTTAGTATCATCAGAAAATCAATTGAATTACTCACAAACTGATTTGACAGACGTCCAGTTAGTACATAAATTAACTGACATTTTGTCAAATTCTAGTATTTTAAAAAGCGGAGTAATCGGATGGAAGGAAGAAACTAATTCTGATAGAAAAGTTTATCTTCTTGATGAAATAACCAATTTAAATGAAGTTTACAATGAAATATTAAGTGAAATGATAGATACTGATGTGTTCTACTCTTTTGTCTTAGAAGAAATAACACTTGAAAATTTACAGAAAATTAGAAAAATTGATGCTGAAAAATTTATTAACAACAAACATATAATTGAATTATATGTTTTGCAGAAGGAAGAAGATTCTAATAGGATTTATGTAGCATATCCAAAAAAAGAGGGCAGGGTGCAAAAAATTGGCAGATGGTTCCAGAAACGTAAATGGGAGCTGCTAGCAGGATTTGTTATAACAGGAGTTATTGTAACTGCCTTTTTGTTGGAATCAGGTAGTGAAACATCCACTGATTTAATATCTGAGGATGATGGAGGGGACGACTTAGAAGGATTAGTTGAATTATCAGATATTGATTTAGAGAATCATCATAATTATCCAGAGTTCAGAAAATCACCAATTGTTCATTTGGTTAAAGTGGCAGCAACTGGTTTGCAGTATGTTAGAGGTGGAACTCCAGAAGAAAAGTTAGCCTTTATAGAAGAAAACGAGCTAGATTTATAAAAAAACTAATAATAAAAGGAGAATATATATGGGTAAAAGATACGAATGTTGCGAATGTGGAAGACTAGTTTCTGAATCAAAAATTGACTGGAGTATTTCAGAACCAGAAAATGATGCTTATTATTGTGAGAAGTGTGGTGAATGGTTAGAGGAAGTTGGTCGTGATGCTATGGATCCGTATGAAGATGGTTATGATGAGTACGGCAATTGGGATGAAGAACGTTTAGGTTTTTAATAAATTAAAATAAGGTTTATCTGATTTTAGATAAACCTTATTTTTTGGTATAACGTCGTTTAAAAAATCATTAAACAAGCGCCAGTCCAATCGTGAGAATTACTGCAATGGTGATGCGGATAACGTGATGTGATTTTTGGAAGTTGCCATTTTGTTTTCCGTTTATATAGGCTCCCACGCAGCAAAGCGTTGCCCCAACAATCCATGTAACGAATGAAAGTCCGCGGACCATTGCTAGTAATGGGATTGCAGGAAGTGCGATAAGGCCTCCTACAAAAATGAGGATGTTTCCTGTTGTTTTGTCTCCTTTTAGAAGAGCGACGCTACCTGCGAGTAGATGTAAGAAAGCAAATGTAACGATAAAGAAACTAAGAATAGAAAATAAGATGAATACAAAGTCCATATGAAGTCCTCCTTGTTAGGCGATAATCATTAAAATTGTGAGTACGAGTGCAATGATGGCACGAGCTTTGTTTGGGTCTTCGATTTTATCAGGGAACGGATTTCCATTCACAATACGAACCAGAAAGTCCATCATCGCATTTTCTGTTTTATAGGGCTTTTCGTGCTGGTTATTCCAGTAAGACGCGTAAAGAATCAGCGCCCATGCTACAAACCATATGATATATCCAGTAACTGATTTTTGATAGATGAGACGGATTGAATGGAGAGCGTTGACACCTCCAAAGAAAAGTAAGAAGTTTGCGAGTGAATATTTTTTGGCCCAAATAGCATAGATTCCAACGCTTAAAAATGGTAATAAATAAAATGAGGCGATGGAATTAATCAGAAGTGTCAATGGTTGAGGCATACAATTCTCCTTTAAGCTTGATAGTAATCAGTATAAATCGCTCCTTGTGTTTTGTCAAAATCCGGCGGGTGCGGTACACTAAGGAGGACATGAACGAAAGGAGGACAAAGATGAAACTCATACTATCGCCTGCAAAGGAAATGAATAGTGACGTATTAGAGGAGCGCGACTGGGAAGTGAGTCCGGCTGCTAGAAAAGTAGTGGAGGCTGTGAGCGCAGTGCTTGAAGAAGACCTTGCCCGCGTTCTTGGAGTCAAAGGGAAGTTGCTTGAAGAAAATAAAGCCTTTATCGAAGGTTGGAAGGTGGCTAGGTCTGCTCCTGCCATTGAACTCTATAACGGACTGGCGTTTCGCTGGTTGAAGCAAGTCGAGGGATGGAATAAGGGATTAGGCTATGGAAGTGAGCATGTACGTATTTTGTCTGCCTTGTATGGGGCTGTGGCGCCAACTACTTATATAAAACCGTACCGTTTGGATATGTTGCGACCATCGCGCGTAGACGGAATGAGCTTGAAGGCATACTGGAAAGCGGAGTGGGCCGAGTTGTTTGAAGAAGGGGAAACGGTGGTCAACTGTGCCAGTGACGAGTTCAGCACGTTACTCGAGCGCTCGCGTTACAACTGGGTGGACGTGGAATTTTACGAACGCAAAGATGGCAAGTTGAAACAACACTCCACAACGTCGAAAAAAGGGCGTGGGTTGCTAGTAGGTTTTGCCATGCGCGAACAAGTGATGGATGTGAAGCAGTTGGAGGATTTTAGTGAAGATGGGTTTACGTTTGATGCGGAGTTGTCGAAGCCAGAAAAGTTGGTGTTTGTGAGATGAAAATAGAGGAGTAGGACAGCCGTCTTACTCCTCTTTTGCTTGTTATTTTACGATGCCCTCTAATACATCTCAATCCTCTATTATCAGCGGAAAAATATCTTCCCCCCTGAACATTTTATCTTCCATTTCTTTCCACTCAATGACTAGTTTATACAATTCATCAGTTGAAATAAAACATGGTTCACCTAATATTTCTTCCTCAAATTGGAAGTAAACTTCTGTTATTTCTTTTCCAATTTCAATCCCTAACATATTACCATCAAAAGCATATTCTTCCATATTCCCAGAAATTACACTCTCCAAAGCTTCTCGAACATCCAGATAAAAATTATCAACCTCAGTGATAAAAAACTCGCCTAAAGTTTGATATTTTTCATCCAAAAATTTTATTGATAATCTAATATCACCGTCAGGATATTTAAATATTCCATATTGTCTTTTTAACATTTGTTACGTCCCTTTCTAATTACTGCTAGGAAAAGCTGAAATAATCTTTTTCTCAGAGTCTAAATACATCGTAATTTTCATTCCATTCTTACTTATACCTTCATATTTGTTTTTTGAATTAGTGTCAAATGCCCTTGTTTCATATGCCTCATTAATAGAATCCACAACCTCCTGAGGGCTCATATGGTCAGGGAAGAAGGTTGATTTCCCTCCGTTAGCTTTCTTAAGAGTTTCATTTACTGCAACTTTCGCTTCATAAACTCCAGCATCGTTTAAGGCAGGACTTTTCGTCCCTTCTATGATACTACCAGAAGTCCCCTCTACCATATCATAGTGATAACCTCCTGCTCGACCTTTCCTATTTATGTCACCTTCAAAAATGTGAATTAAAGACTTCTCAGTAAAGTTCTCTGTGTGTTGGAGTTTAGCTAAGTCATCCATATTGTACATTTTGAATTTGGAAGTATTCTGATTCCAACTGTCAAGTATAGATTTTTCCTTCGCTACATACTGTTTAAACCCTGAACTTTCTCTTGCCGCCTTATTTAATTTTATATTCTCCAATACTTGATTTTTTATTTCAAGTGCTGATTCAACTTTTGGCACAGTATTTCCGTTCAAACTAAAGTTCTTAACGGCTTTAGAAGCAGCATACCCACCTACAAAGTTTCCTAATAAGTTCATCAACTGTGCGGTTTCTTCGCTTCCACCAAGAAGCTTTGTTCCATGATAGGCTGCTTGCCCAGTTGCTATACTTCCGACTGTCCCCCAGAAGAACTGAGAGATTCCTTGGGCAATACTTTGCGTCTGGGCAATCGGTATGAACACCCCTGTTGTTAAGGTGAAGACTTGGCCAATTTCGTTATAAGATTTAACTTCTTCTGCATTTTTATCATACCATATTCATGAAAATAAATTCGGTATTTATTCAAAATTAATACACAAAAATACCACTGGTAATCCAGTGGTATCATCATTTTTTTGTATTTTAACCTCTACAGCCATCCTTTTGCTTTTAAATACTCATCGGGGATACGCAGTTCAATCTCTGCCATGATCTCTTTTAAGTAGCTGTCCCAATCTGTTATTTCTTCAAAAAAATATTTTTTTTGGGGAAGTGAGATTCCAATCCCTTTACTAATCACAATATAAAAATCTGTAAAACCTAATTCATAACCAAAATGAGCTTCATAATAATCATAGGCTTTAAATTTAATACTAAACATTTGATGATTTGGCACATCTACCACATCGTAAATGGTCATGTCTGAAGCTCTATCTCCGAACGCTCTTTGAATACGTTCGCTCACTTCTGTCGCTAGCTCTTGCATACTTTTTTTCAACATATGAACACCTCCTGATCTTTCATCTCCAACCCTTGGCTTTTAAAAATTTCTCTGGGATATAAGACTCGATGTCTAACATGATTTCTTTTAGGTAGCTGTCCCAGTCACTTATTTCGCTGTAATGGCTATTTGGCTTAGAAATCACTTTTTCTTTGTTAAGATTAAGAAGTAGGTGAATTTCAAATAAATCGTTTTCGTATATAAATCTTACCCCAGCAAAGTTATAGATGAGAAATTTCAGTTTGAATGTATGACGATTGGGTTCATCATTTATATCATATGCCGTAATAGTATCTACTTTATCCGTAAAAACTTCCCTGATTTTCTTTCGAGTTTCTCTCGCAAGTTCTAGCATATTATTTGTTTGCATACCAATAATCTCCTATTAAATCTAAATCTTTATATCCATGTTGTTCTTGTAAATAATCCCATTCCCACCGTAGTGCAGAATTTTTATACTTATCCAAAGTAGGATCATGAGAAAAACGAATGGTCTTGCCTTGTGCTACAGCGTCGTCTAACGCTGATTTATTAAACGCATCAAACATTTGCTTATCATCTAAGTGAAACTTCTCTTTTATTTTATTCCAATACTCGCCTAAATCAAAATACGTTGTTTTGCCCGCCTTCTTAATATATGAACCCGGCCCAGGAATCCCATAATCCTCGGTGCCATCTGGTCTAATTGTAGGTTCATATTTTCCTAATGTCATTGTATCAGATTCAGGATTTTTAATACTCATTTTTCTGATTTCTGTATATACCTCATCAGACATATTTTTTATTGATGACTTCAACAACTCAGGTTCTTGAATTTGCACCTTAGTTATTGAAGTTTTTGGCGCAGTCTTTCCATTCAAACTAAATTTCTTAACGGCTTTAGAAGCAGCGTACCCACCAACAAAGTTTCCTAATAAGTTCATCAGCTGTGCGGTTTCTTCGTTTCCACCGAGAAGTTTTGTTCCGTGATAGGCTGCTTGACCAGTTGCTAAACCTCCGACTGTTCCCCAGAAGAACTGCGAGATTCCTTGTGCAATACTTTGCGTCTGGGCAATTGGTATTAACATCCCTGTTGTTAATGAGAACACTTGGCCTACATGATTATAAAGTTCTGCATTCCCAAAGAATATCGTATCTCTAATCGGATTAAAAGCTACCGTTTTGCCATCTCCTATGGAACCTAAAATTATATTTTGAACCTCTTCAAATGAGTTCGATGAACCTAGAAGATACATTCCAACTCCCGCAATCTTAAGCATCGGCGCCACAATCGGCAAAGCAGTCCCTCCGGACATGACTAGCGCCGAGACACCGGCTAGAACCGTCAAGACTCCAAATACGAGATTCATAAGCCCTTGCTTGGTTCGTTCTTCGGCATGAAGTGCCTCCATGCGCACTTGATCACGTTCAAGAGCTACTTGAATAATGCCCATACGATCATTTAGTTGGGCTGACACTTGTTCATAGGCTACCATAAACCGTTGAACAGAGGGTAGTTTTCCAAAGGCACCCGATTGATAACTTTCAAGACTCCGATTTCTACTCGAATGTTCCGCTAACAAGCTTTTCGTTGCATCTAGCAATTCCTTAAACGCCTGCAAATCTTGGCGAGCATGCATTTCTTCGTACTGCGTAATGGATTCGTCTAGATGCTTAATATCTTTCATCAGCTTCTCATACGTGAATTTCGTTTTTGTGTGACTAGAGCCTTGGTAATTCACTAACCCTGCGACTCTCAGTTTGGCAGCTGTTAACTGCTCCAACTGTTGTTCGAATCGTTGCTTAGACTTTCCTAGGTCTGAATGAAGCCCCTTATAGACATCTTCAGGCAACTCCGCATGGTTATGAGTGTCGATTTGATAATAGCCATCTTTATACAGTAACAAACTCGTAGAATAGTCATTCATTAGTTGAAGAAAAGTTTGAAGAAGTGTTCCATGAACTTCTCTCATATAGGTTTGCGCACTCGTCATCGCTTTCCCCTGAAGACTACTGTTCCCCGCAAATCCTTCAACCGCTTTGCTTAGGTTTGTTATTGACGCGCCCCATTGTTGGATGGTTTGATTCGTTTGGCCATGCATGGAGGTAATGTCGTTAAACTTTACGTAATAACTCATTTATCATCTTCCTTAAACTTCTAAAAGTAAATTATGTTTGTAAAAATTGTCGCTCTCAATTGATATTATAGCATAATGAATTTGAAAAAATGAGAGAATAAGAAGTTTAATGATATTAAAATAAGCAGTCAATGACTGCTTATAATTATGGATTATAATATGCTTAGGGAACGAATCTTTTTATTTCTTCTTCTGTGCGACATAGGCTTGAATCGCGTCGCAAGCGTATTGGCCCACACCTTTGCCGTATTTATCGAGGTTCGTTCTGAACTCTTCGTTTTGAGCGTAGCCGAATCCGATGCTTGAGAAGACATCGATGGAGCAGTCGAACGCGTAGGCGCACATGTGTTGGTGGAGTTGTTTTGCTAAGTCCACGTTCACAGCGTCTGATGCTGGGAGGCCTTTTTCGATATTTTCAGCAAACGCGAACCAGATCTTGTTGAAGCCGTCTGCTATGATTTCTTCCTTGCCTTTTTGTTTTTCTGCAGTCTCGTTCATTACTGTTTCACCGTATTTTTCAGTCGCGGCTTGTTTATATTTCTCGTTATCTTTGAAGGTGAAGCCTTTGAATTTTTCTTCTGTTGTCATTGTCATTTTCCTTTCTTTTGACTCAATGGTCTTTTCTAAAGTGTCGATTAATGTTAGAAGACGTTCTTTTTCTTTTTGCATTAAAATCAACTGATGTTTCAAGTGAGGCAAGAGATCTTCCTCTTCTTGTTTCATGAGATTTTTGATGTCTTTTAGTGAAAATCCTAAATACTTATAGTACAGGATGGTTTGAAGGAGGGACAATTCCTCTTCACTATAATAGCGATATCCATTCTCATGTTTTTTGGGGGATAGTAAGCCAATTTCATCATAGTGATGTAAAGTGCGCACCGATACACCACTGATTTCGCTCACTTGTTTGATTAAATACATATTTTCAACTCCTAACAATATACAGTGTAATCTATAACGTTACGTAAGGGTCAAGCCTTTTCTCTTTCTTTTTCTTTTTTTTACTATATGAAACGAAGAAGGAAGACACGCCGCTAAGAAGCGGGTGTTCGCCTTCCCGGAACAAGCCTCCTTCTTCGTCCATTTAGAAGCGCAGTAAGATACGATTACGGAAATCTTGCGGACTCATCGTAGCAGTAATGGGGGATAGCAACCAATGTGAATTAGGGCGGGTTAAGGAACAACCTTTACCCGCCCTTTGAAGCTTGGTAGAGATTGAGACACAAGGCTCAAGCCGTTGCCCCATTACAGCTATGATGAAACAATCCGCAAGGATTGGAGTAATCGTATTTATATGAGTATACCTTCTAAGTGGTCGATCTCATGTTGGATGACTTGCGCCGTGAAGTCGGTGAACGTCCCCGTATGCTTCTTGCCGCTTGGGTCGGTGTACGTTATTTCAATCGTTTGATAGCGCGTCGTCTTCTTCGTGCCTGTATGGCTCAGACATCCTTCTTCCGTTTCATAGGGCCCTTGCTTTTTCGTAATCCGTGGGTTCAGCATTACCAAATCCATCGGACCAATCGCTACAATAATAATGTTTTTCTTCACACCAATCATATTCGCTGCCATCCCCACACAACGGTCGCGGTTAGCGCGAAGCGTATCTTGTAAGTCGCGGACGACCTGAGCATCGGCTTTCGGGTCGGCAACACTTGATTTTTGGCTGAGGAAGAGTGGGTCTTTCATAATATTTTTTTGCATGAGTTTGCTCCTTTATACAGTCATTCTAAAAAAGATTTTTGCGATTTCTTCGGGACTTTCCACGCCACCTTTTTGAATCCAGTGGAAGAAAATCGCGCTATTACTATAAATAAAGACTTCTGCGGCATAGTCTTCCGGTAGCGGATAGACGGTCTTGATGGTCTCTTTAATCGGACCGATTTGTTTGGATAATTCCAGTAAGAAATTTCGGACTAGATGAGAAGTATAGTTAAACCGGTTGAGCGAGATGGCATGAATAAAGTCGAAATCTTCTTTTAAATACTCGAAGATTTTAACGATGGGCGCAAAGGCTTCTTCTTTCGTTTTCGGCTGGTCTTTATTCAATAAGAAAATAATGTTTTGTAAAATCTCGTCAATCAGCTGGTCGATCATATCAAATTTATCGACATAATGCAGATAGAAGGTTCCGCGGTTGATTCCGGCTTCCTTTGCAATATCACTCACACTAATCGCTTCGAAGTCCTTTTGTTTCAGGAGTCTTGTGAGCGCAACTTTTAAATCACTTTTCGTTGTGGTTTTACGTTTTTGAATCGTCATTTTTTAAACTCTTTCTTAAATCAACACATTGTTGAGTATTGTGTATTGTTTTTTCGCTAGGCCTATTATAAAGTATGAATGAAGGATAATCAACACAGTGTTCATTTAACTGCGTTGATAGAAATGAGGGATAGACATGGCTTATATCGAAATGAAGAATAGCTATAAACGGTATCATGTCGGCAATACAGAGATTATTGCAAATAATGATGTGAATTTTGAAATTGAAAAAGGCGAGTTGGTCATTATTTTAGGGGCCAGCGGTGCAGGAAAATCCACGGTTCTCAATATTTTAGGTGGCATGGACACCAACGACGAAGGACAAGTCCTTATTGACGGCGTGGACATTTCGACTTTTGATGAAAAACAACTCACTTACTATAGAAGAGACGATGTTGGATTTGTCTTCCAATTTTATAATCTAGTGCCGAACTTAACGGCGAAGGAAAATGTGGAGTTAGCGGCTGAAATCGTAAAAGACGCTCAAGATGCAGAGGAAGCCTTGAAGGCAGTGGGGCTTGAACACCGCATCAATAATTTCCCAGCCCAATTATCGGGTGGGGAACAACAACGCGTTTCCATCGCACGTGCGGTTGCCAAAAATCCAAAGTTATTACTTTGCGACGAGCCAACCGGAGCGCTCGACTACCATACAGGAAAACAAGTGCTTCAAATTTTACAAGATATGTCGCGTAACCAAGGCGCAACGGTCATTATCGTAACGCATAACTCTGCGCTTGCGCCGATTGCCGACCGCGTGATTTATATGCATGACGCGCGCGTGAAGAAAATGGAACTCAATCCAAATCCACAAGATATTCAAACGCTTGAATATTAGAAGGGGGGAGGACGTTGAATAAGAAGACATTAAATAAGGATATAAGGAACTCACTTCGCCAGTCGAAGGGCCGCTTCCTTTCTATTATGTTACTCATGATGCTCGGGGCATTTGCTCTTGTGGGCCTAAAAGTATCGGGGCCGGATATTGAAGACACCTTGAACAGCTATATGGAACAGTCCAACGCTGCCGATTTATTCGTGGTGGCAGGCTACGGGTTAAGTGGCGAAGACCAAGCCGAGATCAAGCAAGAGAACGCCGATGTGGAGTTTGGCTATTTTGCCGATACGGTGATTGGCGATACGCCGAACGCGATTCGTGTGTTCTCTCAGACGACAGATATTTCAACATTCGAATTGGTGAGTGGTAAGTTGCCTACGAAATCAAATGAAGTGGCGCTTGCCCAAACGATGGCGAATCAGTACAAGATTGGCGACACGATTCGATTGAATGAATCTGGAAGTAACGCTCTACTGAAAGAACATGAATTTACCATTACGGGGTTTGTGAACTCCAGCGAGATTCTTTCGAAGACGATTAAAGGCGCTTCTAGTGCAGGGAGCGGGGACCTTAGTGGGTTTGCTGTCGTGCCAAAAGACGCGTTCGATTCTGAAGTTTATACGATTGCGCGACTTCGTTATCCGGATTTGCGCAAATGGAAAACAACGAGCCGTGAGTACTCAGACAAGGTGACGGAGTTGCAACAGGCGCTAGAAGAAAAGTTGGCTGACAATGGAGCGGTGCGCTTAGACGCATTGAAGGCGACGGCCGACGATAAGATTTCAGAAGGTAAAGAAAAAATAACCGATGCCAAGACGCAACTCTCGGATGCCGAGAAGAAATTAGCAGATGGTAAGAGTGAAATCGAAAAGAACGAAAAGACGCTTGCAAACGGGCAAAAAGAAGTAGCTGACAACGAAGCAATGATTGCTTCTGGAGATGCGAAGTTAAACGCTGCATGGAATCAGTTGGAAGCTAGCCGCGAACAACTCGAAAGTGCCCGTGTGCAAATCGAACAAGCCGTGGCTACTTTAGCCCAGAAGAAAACTCAGTTGGATGATGCAAGTGCCAAGTTAACAGAAGCCGAGACGCAACTCACGGCCAAAAAAGAAGAGCTTGCAAGTGGACAGGAACAGCTTGAAGCCGGCAAAACGCAATTAGCACAGGCCAAAGCGCAACTAGAAGCGGGTAAGGTAGACCTCGAAACGAAGAAGACAGCCTTAGCGCAAGGAAAGGCACTTTTAGCTAGTGACCCTGCTGCGGCTGCTGCAAAAGGAATTACCAAAGAGAGCCTTCAAGCGATGGAGACAGCTTTAACGCAAGCAGAAGCCCAGCTTACTCAAACAGAGGCGACACTTACGGCCAAAGAACAAGTGCTCACTCAAAAAGAACAAGAACTCACAGCGGGTCAAACGGCGATTTCAAATGCTGAGGCTGAACTTGCATCGAAGAAACAACAATTACTCGCAGGGCAAGAAGCATACCGACAAGGCCTAGCCAAGTATTATGCTAGCTACAGCCAGTACGTCGATGGGCTAGAACAATATCGCCAAGGAGTAGCAACTTTTGAAGCCAACGCTGGTACTTTAGAAGAAGGCAAGGCGAAACTAACTGAAGCCAAGAAAACGTTAGCGGACGGTGAAGCTAAACTCGCGGATGCCAAAACGCAGCTAAAAGAAAGCGAAGAAACGTACAACGAAAAGAAAAAATCAGCCGACAAGGATATTCAGAAGGCGGAATCGGACCTTGAAAAGGCGAAAGTGGACGTTTCAAAACTCACGAAACCGAAGTACTCCGTATACACGCGCTCGACGATGCTTGGAAGCGAAGGATTCTTCAATATGAAGACGACAGCCGAAGGGATTACGTCGGTGGGGAACCTCTTCCCGATTGTGCTTTATGCCGTTGCGGCTCTTGTAACGGTAACGACGATGACGCGTTTTGTGAATGAAGAACGAATCAATGCCGGAGTGTTGAAGGCGCTAGGGTATGAAACAAAAGACGTGATGAAGAAATTTGCCGTGTATGGATTTGCGGCAGGGGTCTCAGGAACTATTCTAGGTATCTTACTTGGAACGTATGCATTGCCAAGTGCTTTAGGTGCGACCTTGATGAAGGATACGGTATTGCCAAGTATCCAGTTGAATTTCCATCCACTCATCGCCGTGATTGCGATTATTTGCTCGCTTATCTGTAGCGTGGTACCTCCATTATGGATTGCCCGCCGTGAACTTCATGAGCAAGCTTCAGCGCTTCTCTTGCCGAAAGCTCCAGTGGCTGGGTCGAAGATTCTTCTCGAGCGTATTCCGTTCATTTGGAACCGCCTCAGCTTCACGCATAAGGTAACGGCGCGGAATATTTTCCGTTATAAACAACGGATGTTCATGACGATTTTCGGGGTAGCTGGGAGCGTGGCGCTTCTCTTTGCAGGGCGCGGAATTCTCGGGTCACTAGACGGGATTGCGGATCGTCAGTTCAAGGAATTGATTACCTATGATGCGATTGTGTCAAAAGAGTCCGTGTTGACGGTTTCCGAACAAACAGCATTACAAAACTATTTAACCTCTTCAAACGTGACTGCTTATAGCGACGTCTATAGCGAATCGGTAACACGTGAGGTGCCAGGTGTGGACGATGAGCAGTCCGTGACAGTGCTTGTCGGGGAGGAAACCAACCTTTCTCCGTATCTTCATTTGAATGATGCGAAGACGAAGAAAGCTGTGACACTTCCAGAGGGTGGCGTGTTGATTTCCGAGAAATTAGCTAAACTCTTGAACGTGAAAACAGGCGACACCTTTACGCTTCCAAATAAGGACGGTGAGGATGTGACGTTAACGGTTGGAGGCATCGTAGAAATGTACGCTGGCCACTTCGTCATCATGACCCCAGAAGTGTACGCTAAGACCTATGGAGAGATGCCAACTGACAACGCCATCTTTGTTCAGTTCAAAGACAAAGACGCTTCTAGCGTACAAAAAGCCGCAGCAGACTTAATGGCTCTTGACGGGGTGAAAGCCGTTGTGCAAAACACGTCCATGGTGAGTCGTATCAATACGATTGTTGGTTCGTTAAGTCGCGTAATGATGATTTTAACGGCTGTGTCGATTTTACTCGCGGTGGTAATCTTGTATAACTTAACAAATATCAACGTAGCCGAACGGATTCGCGAGCTCTCAACGATTAAGGTACTCGGTTTCTTGAACAAAGAAGTCACATTGTATATTTACCGTGAAACGATTTTATTATCGGTCATCGGGATTGTTGTGGGATTGTTGTTCGGGCGAGTGCTGCATCGGGTGATTATTGAGACGGTGGCGCCGGGGTTTGTTATGTTTAATCCCACGGTCAGATGGTTTGTATATGTGTTGCCAAGTGTGATTGTGATTGTCATCTTGGTGGCGCTAGGGTATATGGTGAACCATCTCCTCCAACGCATCGATATGCTAGAAGCCCTCAAGTCTGTGGATTAGAAACTATTATATAAGCAAAGAAAAATCCTTACGGATTCATCAATAATGATTGTAAGTCGGGTACCGGCTGTAGCCTATGGTCTACAGCCTACCGAGCTTCAAACTGACTCTAGGAAATAAATTTCCAGAGTCAGTAATTCACATCGGTTACTAAACCGTACTACAATCATTATTGGATCCGTAGGATTTTTTCTTTGCTTCTTTTGTGCCTACAGATTTGGGGATCTGCATTTGGAGCAGGGATTACCTATATCACATGGCAACCATATACAAACCGTCCTTTTTAGAGAGGGGCGGATGGGAAACAAAAAACGGAGCGCGGGGCTCCGTTTTTTTAATCAAATTCAAGTTGTTTTGGTTTTAAGATGGCGGATGCAATGGTGAAAAGGATGGCGCCTATAAAGGTTGGGACAATCCACTCAAGGCCGTATGTGGCTAGTGGGAGAGTTCCAATCCAAGAGGCTACGTCTCCTAGTAAGTTTCCGCCGAGTAATTGTGAAAGGGTGTTGATTCCTTGTACAAGTCCAACGATTCCAGCTCCGACAACCGCTCCAAGATACGTCCAGTCGTATGGGAGGTATTGGTCAAATGCCGAGAAGAGAATGAGTGCAATCACGATTGGGAAGATGAAGGTCAATACTGGAACAGCAAGGTTAATGAGTGAATCCACGCCGACAAGCGAGATGATGAATTCCACTGCTACCGTGACAAGAATAATTTTCTTGTATTGTAATTTTCCTTTAGAGACTTCTTCAAAATACTGTCCGCAAGTGGTTGTTAGTCCAATCGCAGTTGTGAGGCAGGCAAAGCAGACCGCAAGTCCCATCGCGAGTTGCCCCCATGATCCGAGTAAAGTTTTAACAATGGTTGTTAAAATAGCAGAACGTTGCTCAGTTGAGTCGATCACTGTGCTCATGCTGGCCCCGCTGTAAGCTAGTGTTGAGTATACGACAGCAAGTAGGATGAAGGCTACGATGCCGACACCGAACATCATTCTGAATTGTTCTTTTCGATTTAAATACCCGCGACGCGTAATATCTTTCATCACGACTCCGGCTAAGAGAGGTGCTCCGAGCACATCCATGGTTTGATAGCCTTCTTTAAAACCTTGTGCAAATAGTCCGCTTCCGTCTGTTGTGGCAAATGTTGCATTTGGTTGAAGGATGGCTCCGACAAAGATACAGAAGAGAATAAGTAATAGAATCGGTGTTAAATATTTTCCGATGGCATCCATGACGGAGTTTTCCTTGTATGTAATCCAGAGGACAACTCCAAAGAATACGAGGGAAGTGATCCATTGAGGTGCGTCAGGAAAATACGATTGTACGAAAATCTCATGCGTTGACGCTCCTGTACGAGGAACCGCAAAAATGGGCCCGATTAAGAGAACGCAGATAGCATTCAAGACGCCTGCAAAAACAGGATGAATCCGTCGTCCGACCGCTAGTGCACTTCCGCCAAGAGTGGCCACGACCATTACGGCAACGACGGATAGCAGAGGGTCACTGATTAAAAATGCAAAGGTTGCAGTTCCCCAATTTTCTCCTGCCGTCACTCCTAGATAAGGTGGGAAAATTAAATTTCCGGCTCCAAAGAAGATGGCAAACAGAGCAAAACCGATAATGATAATATCTATGAATTTCTTTTTCATTGAACCACTTCCTAACATTAAAAAATAATTAAAAATAGTTTAACATAAACTGAGAATGAATGCACTTGAAAACAAAACCTAACGTTGGATAAAATAGTTTCTTTATTGTTCGTTTTTAGGTATAATAAAGCGTGCAAGAAAACCATTTTAAAGGAGCGTAACTCATAAATGCGTAAAGTTTATTTAAACCACGATGGTGGCGTTGATGATTTAGTATCATTATATTTACTATTAAAAATGGAAGACGTGGAATTAGTAGGGGTCGGCGTCATCGAAGCGGACTGCTATTTAGTACCAGCGGTGGAAGCCAGCAAGAAGATTATCCATAAATTCGGTTCTGAAAAAGACAAACAATTGAAAGTTGCTTCTTCAGACTCTCGCCCTGTGAACCCATTCCCGAAAGAGTGGAGAATGCATACCTTCACAGTGGACGCACTTCCAATCTTAAACGAACATAAACCAATCACGGTGCAAGACTCACCATTAAAAGCGCACGAAGATTTAATCCGTGCCTTAAAAGAATCGAATGAGAAAGTGGACCTTGTATTCGTAGGACCATTAACAGACTTAGCTCGTGCGTTAGATCAAGACCCAACCATCGAAGAAAACATCGGAAAACTTTACTGGATGGGTGGAACTTTCCTTGATATGGGGAACGTGGAAGACCCTGAACACGACGGAACTGCAGAGTGGAATGTGTACTGGGATCCATTTGCGGCAAAACGCGTTTGGAAATCAGGCATCCAAATCGAACTTGTGGCGCTTGAAAGTACAAACATGGTGCCATTATCTCTTGATGTTCGCGACCGTTGGGCAAAAGAACGTGCCATCGAAGGCGTTGACTTCTTAGGGCAATGTTACGCAATCGTGCCTCCTCTTACTCACTACGTAACGAACTCAACATACTTCCTATGGGACGTGTTAACGACCGCTTCATTCGGGAAAGAAGACCTTGTCAAACGTTCTGTGGTGAATAGTGACGTGATTGTTGCCGGTGCAAGCCGTGGCCGTACCATCAAAGCAGAGAATGGCCGCCCAGTCGACCTTGTCTACCACGTCGACCGCGATGCCTTCTTCGATTACATCACGAATTTGGCGAAAAAATAATATA
Organism: Granulicatella sp. HMSC31F03; assembly: GCF_001807725.1. Lineage (NCBI taxonomy): Bacteria > Bacillati > Bacillota > Bacilli > Lactobacillales > Carnobacteriaceae > Granulicatella > Granulicatella sp. HMSC31F03. The sequence goes on from NZ_KV790853.1 coordinate 47,705, forward strand.
AATAGCTTCTGGCGCTATCGAAAGAGAAGCGCCTTTTTTTATGATTTAGTATTATAAATAGCAGAATTTATCTAAAGAAAGGGTTTACAAAAATTTAAGATAGTATTATACTTGGCGTATAGATAAGGTACAAAAAAGTGTATTTTCATAAATGGGGGTGCTTTTTATGATCGTTTAAGGAAAGATAGTTTCTATTGTACAAAAAAATGTATATTGAACGGAGGAGTTATGATGTTAAAAAATTTTAAGAAGCAAGTGTTAATGATTAGCTCTGTAGTATGTGCATTAGGATTAGTAGGATGTTCAAATAAAACAGTTCCTCAAAGTTCAGAAACAACAGTTGTGGCTGAGAATAAAGAAAACAATGAGTCGTCAAAAGCTCTTGAAAAAGCAATTGACGCAGTTGCTTTTTCTTATGTGAAAAGCCAATTAGCAGAAACAAACCCTAAAGCTACTCCTGGAGCGCAAATTGTTGTTTTAAAAGATGGAAAAATAGTTTTTAAAAAGAGCTATGGAACGATTCAAGCGTTTGATTTTTCGAAGAATCCTGCTGAAAAGATTGAAAATCCTTCTGCAGTTACTGATGATACGCTCTTTGATTTAGCCTCAGTTACAAAAATTAGTGCGACAACTCAAGTTTTTATGCATTTAGTATATGAAGGAAAAGTGAAGCTAGATGATAAGGTAACGAAATATTTACCTGAATTTGGAAAGAATGGAAAAGAAGATGTAACAATTGGTCAATTACTCAGTCATACATCCGGTCTTCCACAATGGAAAGCAATTTATTTATATTCAAACAATCGACAAGATACATTGAAATACATTGAAGATCAAAAGTTAGAATTTAAACCTGGAGAGTATAAGTACAGTGATTTAGGCTATATGACTTTAGCGTTTATTGCAGAAAAAATTACAGGAGAAGCATTTGACAAATATGTTGCTAAAACGATTTATGAACCGCTTGAAATGAAAAATACGATGTTTAACCCAACTAAAAATGGTGTTGATAAATCAAAAATTGCGGTAACTTCATACGGAAATCCTTTTGAAAAGATGATGATCGATGAGGTAAATTTCCCTAAATTTGGATATGACATGACAGCAGATAAAGAAGCGTTCGAAAAGTTCAATGGATGGCGTAATTACGAGCTCCAAGGTGAAGTGAATGATGGGAATGCTTTTATGGCAAATGAAGGATATGCTGGTCACGCAGGGTTGTTTTCTACTGCTACTGATTTATCAACCTTATATCAAGTTTTAGTAGATAAAGGAAAACGAGGAGATACGGTTCTATATGACGAAAAAACCGTGGAACTATTCTTACAAGATGTATTTAAAACAAAATCAGGTTCAATTCAATCTTATGGATATTTAAAGAATGCTGGGTGGATGCAATCTTTGGCGGAAGATGCGATTGGACACAATGGATTTACGGGCACTTATGTAACAATTTCTCCAAAAAATAAGATAGTAGTAATTGTTCTGACCAATAAAATGAATAATGGACAACAAAAATCTGGAAATTATAGTAACACTCACGATTTTGCTAGCGCAGTCAATTATGCAGTCCATAATGAATTCTTAAGTGAAAAATAGAGGAGGATGTTAAATGAAAAAAATTGTAGTTGGTGGTCAAATTGATAAAGAGGAAGTAAAAGCTTTAGTACTTCAGTATGGTTTGCCAGAAGATAGCGTGGAAGTGAAGAGTGATTTGGATGCTGCGATGGCTATTAAATCTGGGACAGCTGATTATTATATTGGAGCTTGCAACACTGGCGGGGGAGGAGCTTTGGCGATGGCTCTAGCTCTTTTAGGAAGAGATAATTGTGTGACGGTTTCGATGCCTGGAAAAATAATGCCAGAAGAAGAAATTAGGGAAAATGTTCGAAGTGGAAAGAAAGCATTTGGATTTACAGCGCAACATAAAAATGATGTTATCCCAATTATCATGGAAGAACTAAATAAAATTTAATAGAAAAAGAGGGAAAGACGATGGATAAAACTTTAGAATTAATAGTTATTGCGTTGCTAGGCGCATTGTGTTCGATTCTAGCGAATAAAGGAATCGCTGTTTTTAATGATGGGTTAAGACCAATTCTTCCAGAATATTTAGAAAAGAAGATTGGTAAAAAGGAATTAGCAGCAACAAGTTTTGCGTTGAGTTTTGGATTGGTTATCGGATTTGGTATTCCAGTATCGATTGGGGCTTCCATTATTTTAGTGCATAGTATTTTATTGATGACAGATATTATCGGTTCTTGGGCTCCAGAAGGAAAAATCGGGATGGTTGTATCAGGAGTAGTTGGAGCACTCTATGGTGTGGGACTTGTGTTAGGTTTACAAGCTGTAGTTGATTTGTTCAATATGCTACCTGTGAACTTTATGCCTGCACTATCTTCTGTAGGATCGCCTATTATCGTAGGGTTTAGTATTTTCCCTGCAATTGCGATTGCAAGCCAACATGGATTTAAAAAAGCAGCAATCACTCTATTAGCGACTTTATTAGCATTGTTTACAGTCAAACAATTTGGAACGATTAAATTAGAAGCGACTACCATTAAACTAAGTGCAGAAGGAATGTCTTTACTTGTAGGTATGATTTTCATGATTGTATTTGCAATGCAAGTAAAAGGAGATGGAAGTAATTCGAATGAGACTTTAGTGAGTGTATTCTTAGAACGTGTAAATAGAATTAAGAAAAATTGGCTTTGGTTATCACTTACAGGAGGTCTTGTATCTGCTTCTACTAGTTTAATGATTCTTGCTGGGGATCCAATTTCATTAAAATTATTAACTGAAGGAAAAATTAGTGAAGCTGCTTTAGCTGCTTTTGCTCGAGGTATTGGATTTATTCCGTTAGTCTTCTCAACAGCAATTGTAACAGGGGTTTATAGCCCAGCTGGAGCGACGTTTGTATTTGTAGTGGGGATGTTACTAAATGGTAATCCGTTAGTTGCATTTATTGCCGGTGCGGCATTGATGTTTGTTGAAGTTCAATTGTTAGCATTAGTGGCTAAAGGATTGGATAAATTCCCTGGAATTCGTGAAATGGGCGAACACATTCGTACAGCAATGAATAAAGTCTTAGAAGTGGCTTTATTAGTTGGTGGTGCTATTGCATCTGAAAAAATCGCACCTGGGATTGGATACTTCTGGGTTATCGGCTTGCTTCTTCTAAATAGAAAGGCTAAAAGTCCTATCGTTGAACTAGCTATCGGACCAGTTGCAGCAATCAGTTTAGGAATTATTGTTAATATTCTTTACATGGTTGGATTATTCACACCAGTTGCTGGATAGGAGATTGTTGATATGACGTTCATAGATGGAATTACTTATATGCACGAGCATACGACCATTGATTTATCTAGATTAAAAAATATTGATGATACTAATTTAAATTGCTTTGATGAAACAGTAGAAGAATTTAAAAAATTATATGCTAAAGGGGTTCGTAACATCGTAGATGTTACGAATCTTGATATGAGAAGAAATCCTTTATATGTTCAAAAGGTTGCTGAGCTTAGTAAAATTAATATTATTCAAGCGACAGGCTTTTATCAAGATAAATTTTTACCGGAATTCGTGACTGATGCGAGTGTGGAAGAGTTAGCTGATTTGATGCGTAGAGAGATTCTGGAAGGAATTGATGGCACCAATATAAAAGCGCAAATTATTGGTGAAATAGGAACAAGTAAAAATATGATGACTGATAGAGAAAGAAAGGTTTTTCTCGCCTCGTCAATTGTTCATAAAGACTTAGGAGTTCCAATTACTACTCATACAACTCTAGGAACATATGGTCATGAGCAAGTCGCTTTCTTTAAAAAAGAGAATGTAGACTTAGATAGAGTCATTATTGGACATGTCGATTTAACGGGCGATGTAAATTATATTCTTAAGATGTTAGATGAAGGTGTCTATGTAGAGTTTGATACTGTGGGTAAAGAGAACTACCAACCCGACTTATTGAGAGTAGAAATGCTAAAGGAAATTGAGCAAAGAGGCTATGAAGACAAGGTATTCTTATCTATGGATATTACGCGGAAGTCAAACCTAGAATATCAAGGTGGAATAGGTTATTCTTATCTATTAGATCGTTTTGTTCCAATGTTACGAGAGGGAGGAGTCTCAGACAAATTCATCCGTAAAATGTTAGTGGAAAATCCTAAGCGATTTTTGGTAAGGAGTAAAAGATGAAAAGTTATCCTTTAAAAAGTTTGACACTCGTAGAAGCGCAAGAAATGCAATTCAGATTAGTAGATGAGATTACTAAAGTCTTTCCTGGAAATGAAATTTTAACTAGGGGAGATTTAGGAGTAGTTAAAGGTCTGAATCAACCTGTGTATACAAGAAAGGTCGAAAAGGTTATTGCAAACTTTTTTGACGCAGACGAAGCGTTGTTAGTTAGAGGGTCAGGAACGAATGCTATAAGACTGGCATTGCATGTGGGTGTTAATCGTAAAAAGAAAATATTAATTCATGATGCACCTATTTACCCAACAACAAATGTGAGTTTTGAGATGTTAGGTATCGCATATGAAAAAGTGGACTTTAATGATTTAAATGCTCTGAAAGATATCATTAAAAGTAAAGAAATAACGTCAGCTCTGGTTCAAGTTACGAGACAACTTCCATCTGATTCATATGAAACAGAAACAGTTATTAAAACAATTAAAGAGTTGCGCCCTGATATATTTGTGATTACAGATGATAACTACTCTGTTTTTAAAACAGAAAAGATTGGGGTTCAATATGGAGCGGATATTTCTTGTTTTTCAACATTTAAGCTCTTAGGTCCAGAAGGAATAGGTTGTTTAGTAGGAAATTCCGAATCGCTACAAAGCTTGAAAAAAGAAAACTATTCTGGTGGAGGACAAGTGCAGGGACATGAAGCTCTAGATGTTTTAAAAGGGATGATATATGTTCCGGTTTCTCAAGCTATTTCCGCTAAAGTTGGCGAGGAAGTATGTGAATCGCTAAATCAGGGGACCTTAGATATGGTTAAAGAAGCCTCTATTGTGAATGCACAATCGAGAGTTTTGATTGTAGAATTAAAAGAACCGATTGCTGAAGCGGTGATTGAGGAAGCGACGAAGTTAGGTGCGTTGCCGTATCCTGTAGGAGCTGAATCTCAATATGAGTTTTGCCCTTTGTTTTATAGAGTTTCCGGCACTTTTAGAAATGCGGATCCAACAGCAGAAAAGCGTTTGATCCGAATTAATCCGAATCGCTCTGGGGCTAAAACTATTATAAGAATATTGAAAGAATCTATAGAAAAAGTGAAAGAATAAATAAGAGGAAGAGTATGGTAGAAAAGTTTTTAATGAAAAAAGGTCAAGTAATCAATGCTATTGCATCTGATTTCTTAAAGAAATCGGTAGGAGATAAGGTGCCTAGTATTTCTGAATATCAAGAAGATTTAGAAGTAGCTCGTGGGACCGTTCAAAATGCGATTTCTTATTTAAAAAGTGAGGGGGCCTTTAAATTAATCAGCAAAGGACACCAAGGTTCGTTTATTTCAGAAATTAATTATGAAATATTACAATCTTATGCATTGTCAGAAACGGTTCTTGGGACTATGACGTTGCCATACTCTAAACTCTATGAAGGTTTAGCAACCGGAATTTACGAAGAATTCCGCAATAACCATATTCCATTGAATTTAGGTTATATTCGTGGGTCTAAAGAAAGAATTAAAGCAGTTACGAGTAAGTTTTATCGTTTTGCAATTGTTTCTAAATTTGCTGCTAAACAAGCTATTCATAATCGCGAACCGTTAGAAGTAGCACTAGACTTCGGTAAAAATAGTTATTTAAGTGAGCACGTTGTTGTCTTTTCTAGTGAAAATACTGATAAGACTATTGAAAGCAAGAAAGTAGCTATTGATTATAATTCAATCGACCAATATCTACTAACTGAAGAAGTTGTAAAAGGTAAGAATGTTCAATTAGTTGAAATGCCTGGATTTCAAATTCTAACAGCGTTAAGAAAGGGAATTGTAGACGTTGGTGTTTGGAATTTAGATGAATTAATGGATAAAGATTATTCCGATTTAAGCTATTCGAAATTAAAACACAATCGGTGGATTGATGATATGACATCTGCAGTTGTTGTAGTTCATAAAGATGATGATTCGCTAAGAGCTTTTTTTAATCAGAGTGTAGCTGCAGATAAAATAATTGAGATTCAAGAAAAAGTGAAAAATAATGAGATGATTCCTCAATATTAAAAGGGGTGAGTTCATGCTAGAAGAGAAATTAGATGTTCTGGTAGTGGCGGATGTTATAGATGAAGATACAAAAAAATATATATTGAAGGCTAGTGACTTTTTTCGAAATGAAATGAAGATTAATGATGACACGAAGGTCGAAGTATTTCTTATTCATTTAGCGATGGCTGAATCGAGACGCAGAAAAAATGAAGTGTTGGATGCCAAAATGGAAGAAATCATTCGAAATGAAGTTAATAACCATCATAATTTTGCTGAATGTAAAGAAGTTTGGAGCCGCTTATCAAATTATATCGGTGAAGAAGTGTATTTGGAGAATGAATTAGAGTTTATTTATCTTCATTTATTGAATTTGTTAGAAGGTGACAAAGATGTTTCTTGATCTTGTGAATAGAAGAAATCGATCTTTAGTCGATTTTGCAGTCAAGCTGCATCAAGATGGTGAAATTCTTCCGGATACCTATGTGATTGATTTAGATGCGGTTATTCAGAATGCAAAATATATGTCCAAAATCGCGAATAAAGAAGATATTGAGCTTTATTATATGCTTAAACAGATTGGAAGAAATCCGTTTATAGCAAGAGCGATTGCTGAAAATTCAAATATAAAAAAAGCGGTTGTTGTTGACTATAAAGAAGCATTAAGAATGATGGAAGAGGGATTGTCTTTAGGGAATGTGGGACATCTAGTACAAATTCCGGATGCCTTGTTGGAGAAAATCATTTCTTATGGAACAGATTATATTACGGTATACTCACTTGAGAAAGTACAGCAGATTATTCGTGTTGCGAATCGATTAAAAAAACATCAGAAGCTTTTGTTGAAAGTTATTGAGAAAGGCGACAATATTTATGATGGCCAATACGGTGGCTTTCATTTGTCTGATTTAGATGAGGTCATTGCTATTGTTAAAGAGTCTGAATGGGTAGAAATAGGTGGATTAACTTCTTTTCCTTGTTTTTTATTTGATGGTAAAGAAAATATTATTCCAACAAATAACATGAAAACAGTAAAAAAAGCGAAAGAAATTCTTGAAAAAGAAGGAATTCAACCAATACTGAATATGCCATCTGCTACTTGCTCAGTGACAATCCCAGAAATTCGAAAATTAGGAGGACACCAAGGAGAACCGGGGCATGCTTTGACGGGAACCACTCCGCTTCATGCTGTGTTGGATTTACCAGAAATTCCTGCCTTAGTGTATGTTAGCGAAATCTCTCATAATTTAGATGGCCATTCATATTTTTATGGTGGAGGATATTATAGGCGAGGTCATTTTGAGAATGTGGAAGTTGTTAATGGAGATAATGTTGTTTTTGATACAGTTCTTCCTCTGAAAGATGAGAGTATTGATTATTATATTGAGACTAAAAATGAGCATCGAGTTGGAGCAACTGTGATTGGTTCTTTTAGAACACAGATTTTTGTTACTCGAAGTGATTTAGCTATTGTTTCAGGACTGCAGAGTGGGGAACCTCATTTGATTGGAATCTATGATAGTTTGGGAAATAAAGTGAGAAGGTGAAAAAATGGGAAGATTTGTTCTCATTGTTTTAGATAGTTTTGGCGTAGGAGCCATGAAAGATTGTGCAGAAGTTAGACCTAGAGATGTAGGAAGTAATACTGCAAAACATATCATTCAATCAAAACCTGATATAAAAATTCCTACGTTAGAAAAATTAGGACTTATGAACGCTATTGGTGAGGAAGTCGGAGAACATAAATTTTCGGATACGGCTAATTATGGGACAGCCAATTTAACTCATTATGGAGCAGATTCCTTTTTAGGGCATCAAGAAATAATGGGGACTACTCCGAAAGTTCCGTTGATTCAACCGTTTAATGAAAAAATAGATGAAGTTGAAAAGAACCTATTAAAATATGGTTATAAAGTTAGACGTGTTGGAGAACCGGGGTTACAAATTCTTGTAGTGAATGAAGTAGCAACAGTAGGCGATAATTTAGAAACAGATTATGGTCAAGTTTATAATGTTTCAGCTTGCTTAGATTTAATTAGCTTTGAAGAGTTAAGTAGGATTGGGCATGTTGTTAGAGAGGTTGTTCAAGTATCAAGGGTTATCACTTTTGGAGGAGAACAAATTACGCTGGATAACCTTTTACGAGCTAGAAAAGTGAAGAATGACAAGATAGCAGGGGTAGATGCTCCAGAGTCAGGAGTTTATAATCACGGATATCAGGTAGTTCATTTAGGGTATGGAATTGATAAGAATGTTCAAATACCAACGATTCTTGATAAAAAAGGAATTACAGTTTCTTTCTTAGGTAAGATAGCGGATATCATACAAACAACAAGCACAAGACTTTTCCCTGGTGTCGACTCTGAATATTTGTTTGATTGTTTAATGGGAGAAGTTAAGAGCATCGAAAATGGCTTTATTGCATTAAATATTCAAGAAACCGATTTGGCTGGTCATGCTGAAGATGTGGAGAGATATGCAGACAGGTTAGAAGTAAGCGATAAACGTATTGCGGAATTACTTCCGCAATTAAATAGCGGTGATATTTTAATTGTGATGGCGGACCACGGAAATGACCCAACAATAGGTCATAGTAATCATACGAGAGAAAGAGTCCCTCTTCTGATACACAGTCCTGGTATTACAGGGAAATATGTTGGAGAACGTGATACTATGGCTGATGTTGCTGCTACTGTTGGAGAATACTTTAATGTGGATTCTCCGCAGCATGGACATTCCTTCTTAAATAGAATTTTTGAAAAATAGGTTTTTACTATGGAAAAAATACAAAAATACGCTTATAAAACAATGCTGGCGATGAAGAATCCGTTAAAATCAGTAGATAGGGTATATCCCTTGGCTTTTGATGAGATTTCTAATCATGATGGGTATTATTTTGGAGTTAAAAATAGTCTATATCTAACGAATGCGATGGAAGAAAAATTAAAACAATGTTCGTACTATTTGCATACTCGAGATCAATCTAGTTTAGGTGGCCGTGCTATTGATATTGATTTAAAGAATCCAATAACAGGTTTACCTATGACAGGCTCTTCTAGTGGAACAGCAATCAATGTCTTCTTAGGGATAAATGATATAGGAATGGGTACAGACGGTGGTGGGTCGGTTCTAGCCCCGGCGATTTCTTTAAATTTATTTTCTGTAATTGATCCATTATTGTTTCAAGAAGAACGAAAAAAAGAAATTGAGAAAGTATCGACCGATGGAATTTCATTTATACCATCTATAGGTTTAATTTCTAAAAATCTAAAGTTACTTCGAGAATTATACTTAAATTTAAGAGCTTTAGAAAATTCTAATCGAGAAACGAAAATACTGGTTGATGACGAAAACATCTGTAATTTGCTGAAGGACGAGAATCTTGAAGTTAGCTCGTTTGAAGGGAAATATGATAATGAACGTTTAGCATTAATAGAAACCGCAAAAAGATTATTGGAGAAATACGATATTATTGTGAGTAAAGAAGGTCCAGTAGATTTGAATGGGTTTGGAGATACTGTCTTTGGACATTTTGCTGATAAAACCAAAAAGATACAGGTTGCTGCTAATAAAGGTTTTCTCCGAATAGCTAATATGGCAAACTGTTTTGCATTAACTGTTCCAAGTGGGGAGTTGTCGACAGCGTATGTAATTTTATGTGACTCTAATAATGTTTCTGCTATTAGAAAATCTTTTCTGATTGCAGAGAGTTTATATAGAGAAAATGATGCGTTATCGGAAAGATATTTTTTAAATTATAAAAATTACTTTATGAATGGATATAGTAACTAAGTTAGGGTTAGAAAAATCTAACCCTTTTTTTCGTATCTTTTTATTGACAATGTTCCAAAATGGGGATATACTTTATATATAGTTTAGAATAATTCTAAACTAGAAACAGGAGGTAATAGATATGTCAAAAGAACAAACAAAACAAGTATTAAATCAATTAGTGGCTGATTTAAGCCAACAATCAGTAATCGTACACCAAGCTCACTGGTACATGCGCGGTGCAACTTTCATTACAATGCATCCATTAATGGATCAACACATGGAATTGTTAGACGCTCAATTAGATGAAGTATCAGAACGTCTAATCACATTAGGTGGAGCACCTTATTCAACATTACGTGAATTTGCTGAAAACACTAAGATTGCCGATGCTAAAGGAAACTACAGCGACAGCATGGAAGACCGTATCCGTCATTTATTAGTAGGATACCGTTACTTAATCGACCTTTACCAAAAAGGTATTGAAGTAGCTGGCGAAGAAGGCGACGATGTTACACAAGATATCTTCACTGGTGCAAAAGGTGCATTAGAAAAATTAGTTTGGATGCTTACAGCAACAATCAACGAAGCACCAGGTTTATAATTTTTGAAGACTCTAGGGCTGGGCAGTTTGTCCGGCCTTTTTCTTTTGCCTAAATTCTGAAAATTATCATATATGATAATTACCATATATGATAATTTCACCAACGTAATGTTCCGAAGTGTAACCCCCTCATCAGCAAGCCGTTAGAAGCACACACAATCTGGAACTCATCCCACCTTAACGAAGCTTTTTTAAGATTGGCTTTAATACTCTTCGCAGCACTATTCTATTTTAAGTAAAATGGTAGATAAAAAGCCGGAGGAGATTGGAGTCTATAATGGCAGTAATAGCGAGTGTGATTAATGTGAATTACTGACTCTAAAAATTTATTTTGTAGAGTCAGTTTGAAGCTTAATAGGCAATGAGACTCTGGCTCATGCCGGTACAGCTATTACAGCCATTATGAAGAACTCCAATCAGCCGCAGGCTTTTTATTTTATTTTGCATTTTAGTTAAAAATATCACAATAGAAGTGGGGGGATATGGTATAATAAAGCCAATCTTATGAAAGGTGGAAGCTTTATGGAGCAAAAGAAATACAGCGGGAAAGAGTTCACGATGAACGTCCTTAACGCACTTGCATTAGGCGTTGTGGTTACTCTTATCCCTGGAGCACTACTGGGCGAATTAGTAAAGGCACTCCTTCCAGTATTCCCACAAGGCCAATTGATTATCCAAGCAACACAAGTGGCCAATACATTAATGGGAGCAATTATCGGATTGATGGTCGGTCAATTCTTCAAATTCACTCCAATTCAAACAGGAGCGTTGGCACTTGCAGTCTTATTTGCAGGCGGAGTTGCGAATTTTAATCCGGACGTAAAAGGAATTGTGTTTAGTGGTACAGGAGACATCATTACGATGGGGCTTACTGCAGCATTAGGTGCAGCAGTCATTTTATGGATTGGCAATAAAGCAAAAGCCTACTCGATTATCGTTATTCCAACGGTGTTATTAGTGGGTGTCGGTGGGGTGGGACGCCTTGCATTACCAACCATCAAAACTTTAACAACCTTACTAGGACAAGGAATTGGAAATCTATTATCATTACAACCCGTTATTATGTGTTTATTATTAGCCGTTATTTTCTGTATGTTAATCGTTTCTCCATTTACAACGGTAGGGATTGCCGTGGCGATTAGCCTTAGCGGTGTTGGTTCAGGGGCAGCTAACCTTGGTATCTGTGCAGCTGGGTTTGGTCTTGCGATTGCTGGATGGAAAGTGAATCCAAAAGGAACTGCAATTGCGCATTTCATCGGTTCACCAAAAATGTCGATGGCAAATGTTTTAGCAAAGCCAAAAATCTTATTACCAATGATGTGCACATCTGCCGTACTAGGAGTATTAGCGGCTCTATTTAATATCCAAGGAACCCCTCAAAGTGCAGGGTTTGGGTTCAGTGGATTAGTGGGACCTATCAATGCGCTAAACTTAGCAGAGGGCGGATGGAGTGTGATGAATATCGTTATTGTGACGCTTATTTTCGTCGTTGCGCCAATTGCATTAAACATCGTATTCGTTCATTTGTTTGAAAAAGTGTTAAAATGGATTCAACCAGAGGATTACAAATTAACCGTTTAAGAGAAAAGGGGAGTTATAATGAAAATCGCGATTGCAGGAGCAGGAGCAATGGGATGCCGTTTTGGCTACATGTTAACAAAAACAGGACAAGAGGTGACGCTGATCGATGAATGGCCAGCGCATATCGAAGCGATTCAAAAGAATGGCTTGAAAGTGGTCGATGGTGACAATACCGATACGATTGATATTAAGATTGTTCGACCAGAAGAAGCAACAGATGAGGTAGATGTAGTTATTGCCTTTACAAAATCAATGAAGTTAGGCGAAATGCTAGAAAAGATTAAACCGATTATCCACGAAGATACGAAAGTACTTTGTCTTTTAAATGGTTTAGGGCATGAAGACACAATGGCAAAATACGTTCCTCGTAAAAACATTATTATGGGGGTAACGATTTGGACTGCGGGTCTAATCGAACCAGGGGTAGCACGTCTAGGTGGAACTGGTACGGTGGAAATGCAAGCGGCTGACCCAAGTGGTGTAGCGATTGCTAAAGAATTAGTAGAAGTGATGGATAAAGCGGGCTTGAACGCAAGCTACAGCGAAGACGTTCATTTTTCAACATGGCGTAAAGCGTGTGTAAACGGTACGATGAACGCAACATGTGCCATCTTAGATGCCAACATCGGCGAAGTGTTCGATACTTCAACAGCCGAAGCGATTGTAACACAAATTATTGCTGAATTTGTCGCTGTTGCGGAAAAAGAAGGCGTGCATCTTGATCCAGCTGCAATGAAAGATTATGTGTATACTGCGTCTAATAAAGTTCGTAGTCACTATCCTTCAATGCATCAAGATTTAATTCAAAATCACCGCTTTACTGAAGTGGACTTCTTGAATGGATTTGTTGCTAGAAAAGGGAAGGAATATGGCATTCCAACCCCGTACTGTCAATTAATTACAGAGCTTATCCACGCGAAAGAAGATATCTTGAAAGTGAAATGATAAAAGAGTAAAAAAATTGAAAGAATCAGTTTGTTATTGAAAGAGTCATAGTGGGGCACCGTCTTGAGCCTCACCATTCTTTCAATCAACTGATTCTTTTTTTATGAGGAGAGTGCCTTTTCAATGCTAATATCTCTTTTTATTCAACCAAAGTAGGGAGGCGATGAGCTTCGACAACACGCAAAAAGGAGCGAGGCGAGTAGCCTGCTCCTTTTTGTGTTTAGTATTTAAGTAAATCTAGGAAGATTTATAAGAAGTTCTCAACAAGTATCCGTACTGCTTCGAATGCGTTTTGAGAAGCTTTTTCAAGGGTTTCCTCGAAAGTATCCGGAGCGTCTTTCCCCACATGATCACTGATGCCACGGATGTTCAACACAGGGATGTCATAGAAACTAGCCACTTGCGCAATAGGTGCTGCTTCCATGTCGCTGGCTGTGATATCCGGTAATTTAGCACGAATGTTCGCAACCGCATCAACCGAACTCATAAAGGAATCACTTGTGGCGATGAATCCGCTATGGACAGAGAAATTTTGGACTTGTTCGCGAAGAAGCGTGAGTACTTTTTGTTGTAATTTTACATCGACAGGGTAATCGGCTGGCATTTGAGGGACTTGTCCCCAAGCGTAGTCGAATCCGGTCGCATCCACATCGCTATAGGCAAATTTCGTAGAGACAATCACGTCTGCTAAGCCTAATTCTGGATTAAAGCTTCCTGTAGTTCCGGTGTTAATGATGAGATCTGGATGGACTTTATCGCATAACCAAGCACTAGCCGCAGCAGCATTCGCTTTTCCAATACCCGATTGCACGAGAATCAGATTCTCATGCACTTCTAAAATACGAATAGGTCCTTTTGAAAAGATGACGTTTCCCGGAGAAAAGTGCTCTTCAAACGGAAGGAGTTCTTCTTTCATGGCAGCAACAATCGCAATCTTCATGAATTATTTCCCCCACACTTCAGAAATAGGTTTACTTACTTCTACCTTAGTTCCTGCGAATTGTTCAGAAATATATTTTTGGATTTCTGGGTCGTGGTAAAGTTCTACTAATTTTTTGTATTCTTCTTTATCGGCATTCTCCGCCTTTACAACAATCACATTGATACTAGTAATGGTTGATTCATCCGCTTTTTCATAGAATAAAGCATCTTTTAATACATTTAATCCACCTTCAAGTGCGATGGTGTTTCCGATTGCGATTAAATCAGCATCGTCTAAGACACGTACGCTAGTCGTATCATCAATCATTAAGAACTCAAAGTTTTTCTTGTTTTCAATGATATCACTGGTAGTTCCTGTTCCATCTTTGAAAGAACTAGATAGTTTAATCAGTCCCGCGCTTTCTAATAAACGAAGGGCACGAGTTGTATTATATGGACTATCTGGAAGTGCAATTTTTGCACCGTTTGGTAATTCGTTTAGACTTTTCACTTTCTTAGAGTAAAGCCCCATTGGTTCAATATATGTTGTTCCCACTGGAACGAGTTTGTTTGAGTGAGACTCGTTAAATCCTTGTAAGTATCCGATTGATTGGAATGCGTTGGCATCGACTGTTCCGTCAGCCACACTTTCGTTCAATGGCACGCCACCGTTAATTTCTTGGACTTCAATTTTAAGGCCAGCTTTTTTAGCTTGTTCAGATTCGGCAATATGTCTCCAAATATCCGCATCAGAACCAACCGAAGCAATTTTAACGGTTTTAAGTTCACTCTCTGAGCCTTTTGAAGCTTGAGAGCTTGAAGCAGTGTTATTTCCGCAAGCGCCTAAGATGAATACGGTAGAGAGTGCGATAAGGGATTTAGCGATCGTTTTTAATTTCATATTGGGGGTTCCTCCAGTCTAGGTGTCTAATGTTTCTTACTGAATGAGTGATTAAATGACTTTTCTCTCGAATGGATCGATACTAATACCTTGTTCCAATACTTGTTTGGCGTATTCTTTTGCGCCAAACAATGAATGGTCACGGTAGTTTCCGCACTGAACGGCGGAGACGCCTTGAATATCTTTAAATTGAATCTTCTCAACGATTTCTTCTAGCGTTGATTTCAATGCGCGAGCGATATCTTCTGGTGAGCGCTCTTCCCATAAAATCAAGTGGAATCCTGTACGGCATCCAAAAGGAGAGATGTCGATAATTCCTTCTAAGCGGTCTCGTAAAAGATCGGCTAATAGGTGCTCAAAGGTATGAACAACACCTGTTGGCATTTCTTGTTTATTCGGTTGTAAGAAACGGATATCAAAATTTGAAATCACATCTCCTTTTCTTCCGTGCTCATTCGCAATTAATCGAACATAAGGAGCGATGACCTTGTTGTGGTCGAGTGTAAAGCTTTCTACTTCAGCCATGTTTATTCCTCCGATCATTGAAACAAAATAAAAAAAGCCCGCACTTCTAGCCAACGCTAAAAGGACGAGTTGAAGTTGTGGTGGCGCCATTACAGTCTTCTTATAGAAGATTACTTCCGTACAACTATACGGTAACTCTGTAACGGGAGAACCCGTATTGTCTTAGCGAATTAGACAATCAGCTCAAAAACCTCGTTAAAAATAGAGTGATATTCGGTTTGCGGTAAGCTCTATTTTTGACTCTCTTTTCATAGCGTTTCAAATAAGTTATATAAAGACTATACTAGAAATAAAGAAGGTTGTCAATCTTAAAAACAAACTATAAGAAACGTTTTTATGAAATAGTTCGTGAATTGGTAAAATATACGTACTATAAAGATGGTGTTTTTTAAATTCGTTCGTTTTTGCAAGTGGAAACACTAATGATTTTGATCCAAAGAGGGGGAAGTCCATAAAATAATAGTAGAATGTCATGAATTTGTAATTATTTTACGGTATACTATGGTTAACAATTTCAAAATGAAGGTGACAATAATGACATTATTAGACGTACAGCACGTACAAAAAGTGTATCAAACAAGATTCGGAGCAACTGAAGTAACAGCTTTGAAAGATATTAACTTCTCTGTGGAAGAGGGAGAATATGTAGCCGTCATGGGGGAATCTGGTTCAGGGAAAACGACGCTTTTAAATATTTTAGCGACTCTAGACCGTCCAACAGAAGGGAAAGTTCTTCTAAATGGTGAAGATATTCAAAAAATCTCAGACAAAGTATTAACAGAATTTCGTCGCGATCATCTTGGGTTTGTGTTCCAAGACTTCAACTTATTAGAAACATTATCGGTGTATGACAATATGGTGCTTCCGCTCGTATTGGCTCGTCGACCAATCGAAGAAATGGAAAAGAAAGTGAAACCAATTGCGGAAATGCTTGGGATTGAAGATTTACTAAAAAAATATCCATATGAATTATCAGGTGGTCAACAACAACGTGTGGCAATCGGTCGTGCCATGATTACCGATCCAAGTTTACTACTGGCCGATGAACCAACTGGAGCTCTGGACTCTAAATCAGCTAGCAACACATTAGATTTGTTTGATAAAATCAATGAAAATGGCCAAACAATCTTAATGGTAACGCATAGTACCGTGGCTGCCAGTCGCGCTAAACGAGTGCTCTTTATTAAAGATGGGTTGATTTATAATCAATTGTATCGTGGAGACAGAACGGATCAACAAATGTTTGAATTAATCTCAGAAACGCTCACTGTGATGGCAAACAGAGGTGAGGCACATGTTTAATTTACTTCGTTCGATGGCGATTACGAATTTACGGAAGAACCATTCGTTATACCTACCCTATGCTCTAGCAACGGTATTGGTAACCGTTGTTCTTTATATTACACATGCCTTATCTGCAATGCCGGAACTTGCAACCTTAAACGGCGGTGCCCAGATGGCTAAAACATTGCAATTTGGGGTTATTATTGTTCAAATTGTATCGCTTGTTATTATTTTATATGCGAATGCGTTTGTGATGAAAAACCGTTCGAAAGAGTTCGGTTTATACGGAATCTTGGGTCTGGACCGTAAAAATATTCAATTACTCAGTCTTATTGAATTAGTCATCTTTGCTTTTGTCAGTGTTACGCTAGGGATTGTTCTTGGAATGATTTTCCACCGCATATCCTTTGCCTTATTGTTGGGGTTGATTCAATATTCCATCGGGATTGAATATTCGTTACAAATCGGAAGTATCTTCTATGTGTACTTTACTTTAGCGGTTATTTTCGCTCTGGTGTTCTTTATCAATGCGACAAGATTATATATGAGTCGTCCGCTTGAACTCTTGAAGGAAAAGAAAAAAGGAGAAAAACAAGGTCGTTTTGTAGCCGTCCGTGCCATTGTTGGTTTTGTGATGCTAGGAACTGCTTATACGATGTCTCAAGCCATTGAGTCACCTGTTAAAGCACTTCTTTATTTCTTCTTAGCAGTTCTTTTAGTAGTCATTGCAACCTATATTTTATTTGATGCGGGTTCAATTGCGTTGCTGGCTCTACTGCAAAAAAATAAAAAGTTATTTTACAAACCAACGAACTTTATCTCGATTTCAAACTTAAAGTTCCGTATGCGTAAAAATGCTGCAGGTCTTGCAAGTGTGTGTGTACTATCAACTATGGTTTTAGTGACATTGGCGACGACAGTGGCTTTACAAAAAGGAACGACTGAAAAGCTAGATCAAAACTATCCAACGGCCTATTCCGCAATTGGATATATTATCGACCAATCAGAAGTGAACAAATACCCAGAAATCGTTCAACAAATCAAGGCGCAATCGAAGGGAAAACTTTCTAATGAAAGAAGTTACTTAAGTGTACTTCGTTTTGGTGCTCGCACTGAGAAAGGATTTGATTTAACAGGAGTACACTCTGGGGACAGCCCAGCTGCAATGTTGACTATTATTTCGGTCGACGAGTATAATCGCTTGTTTGGAACGAACTATTCGGTAGGAGATAAAGAAATCATTCTAGGTCTTGTCAAAGGGAATGTCTCAAAAGTGGACGAGGTGAAGACCTGGTCTGTTGTATTTAATGCGACTTTGAAAGTCAAAGAAATGATTGATGCCCAAGCGTATAAAAAAGTAATGCCTCAGCTTCCGTATGTATCTGATAATATTTATGTGGCGATTGTCCAAGATCCGATGAAGTTTATGGAACCTTCTGTCGGAAAGGCTATGTATTATTCGTTGTGGGATACAACAACGGAATTCTCTCAACGAGATGCAGAATTCAAAGCGTATCAAAAAGTAGCAAATCAGTATAAAAATGGCAATTTACTCTTAGCTAGTAAGAATGAAGCGGCTAAGGAATTATATAGCTTTATGGGAAGTTTGCTCTTTGTGGGAGCTCTTCTATCTATTGCTTTCTTTATCGGAGCAGCGCTCGTCATTTACTACAAACAAATTTCTGAAGGATACGAAGATAGAGATCGATTTGTTATCTTGCAAAAATTGGGAATTGATCAAAAAACGATTAAGAAATCCATCAATCGCCAAGTGCTCATCGTCTTCTTCTTACCATTAGTCATGGCGTTTATTCATACGGCGTTTGCCTTTAAGATGTACCGTAAGATTATCGAACTCTTCGGCGTTGACGGTAGTGTCACCTTAAATGCAACAATGGTGATTGGAGCTATTTTCGTGGTGGTTTATCTCGTTGTTTATCAAATCACTTCAAGAAGTTACTTCAGAATTATCAAGCGATAATTGCCTAAGAATATCTAAAGAGGTTTCCGAAGGGAGCCTCTTTTTTGATGAAATTTTTAAAGTGACAAAAATGTAAGAAACGAATAAAAAATGATAGGATGGTGTCATGAATTCACTTTTTATTTCGGTTATACTGTGTTCAACAAATTAAAACAAAGGGTGAAAACAATGACATTATTAGACGTACAA
Source organism: Granulicatella sp. HMSC31F03 (assembly GCF_001807725.1). Classification (NCBI taxonomy): domain Bacteria; kingdom Bacillati; phylum Bacillota; class Bacilli; order Lactobacillales; family Carnobacteriaceae; genus Granulicatella; species Granulicatella sp. HMSC31F03. The sequence goes on from NZ_KV790853.1 coordinate 66,618, forward strand.
CATGTACAAAAAGTATATCAAACAAGATTCGGAGCTGCGGAAGTAACAGCGCTAAAAGACATTAATTTCTCAATTGAGGAAGGCGAATATGTGGCAGTGATGGGGGAATCCGGTTCAGGGAAAACAACGCTATTAAATATTTTAGCGACTCTAGACCGTCCAACAGGCGGAAGTGTTCTATTAAATGGAGAAGACATCCAAAAGATTTCTTCAAAAGTACTAACAGAATTCAGACGTGACCATTTAGGATTCGTGTTCCAAGACTTCAACTTATTAGAAACTTTATCAGTATATGACAATATCGTATTGCCACTTGTCTTAGCAAGACGTCCGATTGCGGAGATGGAACAAAAAGTGAAGCCGATTGCTGAAATGCTTGGGATTTCAGACTTATTGAAAAAATATCCTTATGAATTATCAGGTGGTCAACAACAACGTGTGGCCATTGGTCGTGCCATGATTACCGATCCAAGTTTACTGTTGGCCGATGAACCGACAGGAGCGCTCGATTCTAAATCAGCTAGCAACACATTAGATTTGTTCGATAAAATCAACGAAAATGGTCAAACAATTTTGATGGTAACGCATAGTACGGTTGCGGCAAGTCGTGCTAAACGAGTGCTCTTTATTAAAGATGGATTAATTTATAATCAATTGTATCGTGGAGACAGAAGTGACCAACAAATGTTTGAGTTAATCTCTGAAACGTTAACCGTGATGGCAAACAGAGGTGAGGCACATGTTTAAACTACTAAGTTCATTAGCCGTGACGAATTTGAAAAAGAATCATTCGCTTTATTTACCATTTGGACTTGCAACAGTCATGGTTACGATGATTTCTTATATCGTTCACGCATTATCTTCAATGCCAGAACTTTCCACTTTAAGAGGGGGTTCTTCTATCGCTCTTTCCTTAGGGTTGGGAGTGATTGTGATTCAAATTGTGGCGTTATTAATCGTACTTTACGCCAATAGCTTTGTAATGAAGAATCGTTCAAAAGAATTCGGTTTGTATGGAATTTTAGGCTTAGACCGTAAAAATGTACAAATTCTTAGCTTTATGGAATTGTTCCTATTTGCACTCGTCAGTGTGACGGCAGGGATTGCTCTCGGGATGGTTTTTCACCGTTTTGCATTTGCTGTTCTTTTGAAACTGATTCAATATCCAATCGGACTAGAGTATCACTTACAAATCGGTAGTGTCTTCTTTGTATATATTTTCATGGGCGTCATCTTCTTGATCGTGTTCTTCTTGAACGCTACGAAAATTTATACAAGCCGTCCGTTAGAATTGCTAAAAACAAAGAAATTTGGTGAAACAAAAGGTCGTTTCATGAAGACGCGCGCAGTCATTGGTTTTGTGATTTTAGGGCTAGCGTACTATATGTCCCAAACGATTGAAAGTCCGATGGCAGCCATCGTGATGTTCTTTGTTGCGGTTGTTATGGTTGTTATTGCAACGTACATTCTGTTTGATGCAGGTTCTATTGCGATTTTAAGTGCATTGCAAAAAAACAAAAAGCTGTTCTATCAACCAACAAACTTTATTTCAATCTCCAATTTAAAATTCCGTATGCGTAAAAATGCTGCTGGATTGGCTAGTGTGTGTATTTTATCTACCATGGTATTAGTAACACTAGGGACGACGGTTTCCCTACAAGCAGGAGCTTTTAAAACACTAAATGAATCTTATCCTACGGAATATTCAGCTTCTTCATTTTTGACTTCCAAAGATCAAGAAGCAGAAGCAAATAAAGCGATGAAAGATATTCAAGCTAAATCTTTATCAACTGTTAAGAATGAAATTTCATTTGGACAATCCGTTCGTTTTGGCCTTCAAAAAGGGGATTCTGTTGAGATTATGAATTCTTTTCCCGGGGCAGAGAACGTAGTAGCTCTGACGGTGATGTCTCAAGAGGATTATAACCGCATTTTTGGAACGAATCTTTCCTTAAAAGAAAATGAAATGGTAGTGGGCCATACAAAAGGAGACGGTAAAGAGTTTTCAACACTGACTACTACCAAAAAAACCTATAAAGTCGTTGGAGATTTAAACGACGATAAGTATAAGACGACCTTGCCTCAACTATCATTCTTAGTGGATAATATTTATATGGTGGTTGTGAAAGATGTATATGACTTTATCAATCCAGAAAATCATGAGAGAGTACAGTACTATTCACTATGGAACACAGATACAAAAGAAGATCGTTTGAAGGAAGAATTTGATGCGTATCAAAATATAGACGTGGATCAATATAATGTTCCTCTAGTCATGTCTAGTAAAACAGAAGCTGCGAAAGAAATATATGGATTTATGGGAAGTCTTCTCTTCATTGGGGCTTTGCTTTCAGTTTCCTTCTTTGTGGGAGCGGTATTAGTGATTTATTACAAACAAATCTCTGAAGGATATGAGGATAGAGACCGTTTTGTCATCTTACAAAAAATGGGGATTGATCATAAAACCGTTAAACAATCCATCAATCGCCAAGTATTAATTGTCTTCTTCATGCCTCTATTAACCGCATTCTTGCATACAGGTTTTGCGTTTAAAATGTATACGAAGATTGCACAATTATTCGGAGTAAATACTCAAATCACATTGATTGCATCGATTGTCATTGGGATTATTTTCTTAATTGTTTACTTTATTGTCTACAAAGTAACCTCTAGAAGTTACTTTAAGATTGTGAAACGATAAAAAAACGTTCACAAAGAGCAGACTGTTTCGAATAAGAAACCTATTTTGGATGGCTTCTTTCACATTAAAAATCACACAAAAGGACAAGGTTTTCTTGTCCTTTTTATGTGCTCAAAAATAGGATAACTGTCCACAATAAAAAGCTTTCAAAAAAAACAAGATTTCGGTTTTCAGAAACTAAAAAACATGGTAGAATAGAATGTATTGAAGTAAATAAAACTGGAGGATTAGTCATGATCGATGTTATTGACTTAAACAAAGTATTCGATAACGGCTTTGAAGCATTGAAGTCAGTAAATTTCTCAATTGAACAAGGAGATTTAGTATGTTTACTAGGTCCTAGTGGATGCGGGAAATCAACAATTTTAAATTTAATCGCGGGATTATTATCACCTACTGGGGGAGACATCCAATTTAAAGGAGCGTCAGTTGTTACGACAGAACCAAAAGACCGTAACATTGGATTTGTATTCCAAAACTATGCGTTATATCCGCATATGACAGTGTTAGAGAACATCATGTTCCCACTAACTGTTGGGAAAAACAAAATTTCTAAAGAAGAAGCTCAAAAAATTGCAGAAGAATATATGCAATTAACGAACATTGAAGAGTTAGCAGGTAAAAAACCTGGTACTTTATCAGGGGGACAACAACAACGTGTGGCCATCACTCGTGCGCTTGTTCAAAAACCTGAAGTGCTCTTACTAGATGAGCCGTTAAGTAACTTGGATGCTCGTTTACGTTTGAAAATTCGTGAAGAAATCCGTCGTCTTGTAAAAGAAGTAGGAATCACAACAATCTTCGTAACGCACGACCAAGAAGAAGCATTATCTATCTCAGATAAAATCATTCTTTTAAACGAAGGGTACATTCAACAACATGATGACCCACAAAACTTATACCTAGAACCAAGTAACTTATTTGTTGCGAAATTCATCGGTAACCCAATCATCAATATTACAGAAGTGGAAATTAAAGACGGTGTGATTACTCACCCATCATTCAACTTACCAACTTCTGAATTATCACAAGACCGCAAACGTCAAGAATTAGCAGATGGACATTACTATTTAGGAATGCGTCCAGAAGACGTAGTTCCAGCTGCTGAAGGAGAAGGTTTATTCTCTACAACGATCAGTGGAGTTGAGTTAATCGGACGTGAACGTATTCTTCACTTCCCATTAGGCGAACAATACTTGAAATCAATCGTAAGTGTGGAACATAAGATTGAAGAAGGAGACACACTTGCATTTAACATTCTAAAACACAAAATCTTCTTATTTGATAAAGATGGAGCGCGTGTTTACTAATGAGAAAATATAATCCAGAAAACCAACCTAAAGCTTGGTTCTTCCTTCTCCCATCTTTAGGAGTGATTCTCTTATTTAATATTTATCCATTACTTCGTTCGTTCTGGATGAGTTTCCAAAAAGGGTCACTATTAAAATTACAATATACAGGCTTGGACAATTACAAAAAAGTAATCTCAGATCCAGTTTTCCATAAAGCGCTTATGAACACTGCATTATATGCGTTCGCGGTTGTACCCGTTGCGCTACTTATTTCAGTGGTCGTTGCGTGGATTATTTTTGAGAAGATTAAACATAAGAGTTTCTTTGAAACTATCTTCTTCATGCCATATGTTACAAGTACAATCGCTATCGGGATTGTATTCCGTTACTTCTTCAATGGAGACTACGGGATTATCAATTTCTTCTTAGGCTTGATTGGTATTCCAGCTGTTAACTGGCTTGATAATGTAAATATGAGCATGCCAACATTAATTATTTTTGGGGTATGGACAAGTTTAGCGTTCAATATCATTATTTTGTTAGCAGGGTTAAGAAACATCGATTCAGAGCATTTCAAAATTGCAAAAATGTTTGGTGCAACAGATCGTGAAATCTTCTGGCGGATTACTTTCCCTCAATTAGTACCTACAATTGCCTTCTTATCAACAGTAAACTTAATTGGGGCATTCAAAGTGTATACTCAAGTTTATGCGTTGTTCGGAGGAAGTGCTGGTACAGCCAACTCAGCAACAACTGCTGTGTACTATATTTACGATAAATTCCATGTGGCAGGAAGACCGGGGGTTGCCATGGCAGCAACTGTAATCTTATTTGCAATCATTCTTTTTGCAACATTCCTCCAAAACAAATTCCTAAGAAAGGCGGAGGGATAAGATGAAAAAAGTATTTAATGGATTTTCGGTTGCGCTATTAATTTTCTTAGCGTTAATTACAGTATTCCCATTTATTTATATGATTATGACTGGGTTAATGACGTATGCAGAAGCAACAAGCATTCCGCCATCATTTATTCCTAGTTCATTCCAATTTAGTAACTACCTAGAAGTATTTAGCCGTGCGCCGTTCTTACGTTACTTTGGAAACACATTATTTGTGTCTCTATTTACAACAGTAGCTACGGTCATTACTTCGTTACTAGCAGCCTTTGCTGTAACAAGCTTACAGTTCAAAGGAAAAAATATTGTAATGATGATTTTAGTTTCATTATTAATGGTTCCTTACGAATCAATCATCTTCACAAACTACCAAACAATCGCTCAATTAGGGTTGTTAAACACTTATATTGCATTAATCATTCCGTTCTTAACAAGTATCTTCTATATTTACTACTTGAACGGTTACTTAAAAGGAATCCCAAGTACATTCTACAAGGCTGCTAAAATTGACGGTGCCAGTGATTTGGAATATATCCGTCGAATTTTAGTGCCAATGTGTAAACCAGCATTGGTGACAGTAGGGATTTTAACATTTATCCAAAGCTGGAATTCATTCCTATGGCCATTATTGGTTACAAATACGAAAGAATTCCGTCTATTGAACAATGGTCTTTCTGCCTTCACAACTGAAGCCGGAAGTGACGTTCATTTGCAAATGGCCGCTGCTACTTTAACGGTTATCCCAATTCTGTTAATTTACTTTGTATTCAGAAAAGAAATTATTAGAGGGGTAGCAAAGAATGGTATCAAAGGATAAAACAACGATTACCTTTCATAGCGGAATTTTAACCATTGGTGGGACTGTCATTGAAGTTGCTTATAAAGATAGTCATATCTTTTTCGACTTTGGAACAGAATTCCTCCCAAAATTAGAATTGATCGATGAATCGGTACAAACGCTCGTAAATCATAGAGTCATTCCACATTTAAAAAATGTTTATGATGCAAGAATTCCTTACAAATATGAAGGGGATGAAGATAAAGACTATGCCAATACGGCCGTCTTTATCTCACATGCGCATCTAGACCATACGAGAATGTTGAATTATTTAGATCCAAATATTCCTTTATATACATTGAAGGAAACAAAAATGATTGTAAACTCTCTCAATCGGAACGGAGTATTTTTGCTACCATCACCGTTTGAAGACGAGACATTTACAAGAGACATGATTGGCTTAGATGCTGGTGATGTGATTAAAGTTGGAGAAATCGAAGTAGAAATCGTTCGTGTCGATCACGATGCATACGGGGCTGCTGCTTTAATCATCAAAACACCCGGCCATCATATTACGTATACAGGTGATTTAAGACTTCACGGTCATAATGCCGAAGATACAATTGAGTTCTGTAAAAAAGCAAAACATACGGACATTTTAATGATGGAAGGTGTCTCTATCAGTTTTGGTGACCGTCCAGTAGAAGTGGAGGCTTACAAACCAGAGACAGAAGAAGATGTGATTCGTCAAATTGCTTTTCTAGAAAAAGAAAATCCACATCGACAAATTACCTTTAATGGATATCCGGCAAATGTTCGTCGTTTTGAAAAAATCGTTGAAGGAACAAGACGTACTGTTGTTCTTGAAGCAACAATGGCAGCACTTCTTAAAGAAGTCTTCCAAAAAGAAGCTCATTACTACTATCGTGAAGGGGAGCCTCGACTAGAAGAACTAGATCCAGCATTAGAAATTCCATACGAAACTTTATTAGAGGATACTTCGAAGTACCTATGGCAAGCGGTCGACCACTTCGAACGCTTGCAAGAGGGAAGCTTATACGTCCATAGTGATGCACAGCCTCTAGGAGACTTTGATCCAAACTATCAACCGTTTCTGGACTTATTGGCGGAAAAAAACATTGAGTTTGTTCGCCTTGCTTGCTCAGGTCACGCAAAACCGGAAGATTTAGACCGAATTATTGCGATGATTGAGCCTAAGTGTTTGATTCCAATCCATACGTTAAAACCAGAACTTCTGGAAAATCCGTATGGCAAAAGAATATTGCCGTATCGCGGCGAAAAAATTGTGTTGTAAAAACTATATAACAAAAGGAGAAGAAAAATGAAATTCAAATCTTTAGTAAAAGCGACACTAGCAACAGCATCAGTTGTAGCGTTAACAGCATGTGGAGCTAACTCATCAAACGGCTCACAACAAGCTGAAACTAAAAAAGATATCGTAACAGAGGTTAAATCAGAAACAACAATCACTTTCTGGCATGCCATGAACGGTCAGCTTGAAAAAGCTCTTCAAAAATTAACAGAAGACTTCATGAAAGCTAACCCAAATATTAAAGTAGAGTTACAAAACCAATCTACTTATAAAGATTTACAAGCTAAAATCAACTCAACTTTAACTTCACCAAAAGATTTACCAACAATCACTCAAGCATATCCTAACTGGTTATTCAATGCTGCGAGTCAAGATTCGTTAGTAGATTTCAAACCATATCTTGAAAACGAAACAATCGGATTCAAGAAAGGTGAAGAAATTCGTTCAGACTTAATGGAAGGTGCTCGAATCAACGGAGTACAATACGGTATCCCATTCAACAAATCTACAGAAGTATTATTCTACAATGCAGATTTATTAAAAGAATACGGTGTTAAAGTTCCAACTACTTTAGATGAATTAAAAGAAGCCGCTAAAACAATTTACGAAAAATCAAACCACGAAGTTGTGGGTGCTGGTTTCGACTCATTAAATAACTACTATGCAATTGGTATGAAGAACAAAGGCGTTGACTTCACTAAAGAATTAGACTTCACAAGTGATGCTTCAAAAGAAGTTGTTAAATACTATGCAGACGGAATTCGTGACGGATACTTCCGTACAGCTGGTTCAGATAAATACTTATCAGGACCATTCCAAAACAAAAAAGTAGCAATGTATGTTGGTTCAACAGCTGGTGAATCATTTGTAGCTAAAGGTGCTAAAGAAGCTGGATACGAATACGGCGTAGCTCCACGTCCTGATAAATTCAACCTACAACAAGGTACTGATATTTACATGTTCGAAGGTTCTACTACTGAAGAACAACGTACAGCAGCATTCTTATACTTGAAATTCTTATCTTCAGCTGAATCTCAATTATACTGGGCACAAAAAACTGGTTACATGCCAACAGTTGCTTCAGTGCTAGAAAAAGATGAATACAAGAAATCAGGTTCTAAAGTTCCTGCAATCTTAGCAGATGCTACTAAGAACTTATTCTCAATTCCTGTAGTTGAAAACTCAGATCCTGCATATGCAGAAGTTCGTACGATTTTAGAAAAAATCTTTGCAACTCAAAACGGCAATGTAGATCAATTAATTCAAGATTCTAAAGCGCAATTTGATGCTGCGTGGAATCAATAATCACTTATAAAGTTCATTCACAACACAATCACAATGAAAGCCTGGGAAATTTTTCTCAGGCTTTTTGTGTGGAAACATTTGGTGTAGGAGCGTGTGCTTGCCCCTTTCGGGGGAGGCTTTTAGGTGTATGAAGTACGGTGCTAATTGCTTTAGAAACTAGCGGTTTTTATTGTTGAAAGAGGATTAGTGAGCCACCGACTCGAGCCTAGTGTCTCTCGTCTTTGAAGCCTCAAAGAGACACTAACGAATGGATTCGTAAGTGTCTCTAATTCGCATTCAATGGATGTTCTCACTAATCTTTCAACAAAACCGCTATTTCTTTCGCAATCAACATTTTCGGTCTACACCTAAAAGCCTCCTGAGGGGAATTTCACACAACAAAGCTGAGAAAAGTTGGGAGGCGTTCTTGAGATTGTGTTCCTCATTCACGACGGACCTGTGCAGGGTGAGGTGATGATTGTTTTAGAAACAAGCGGTTTTTATTGTTGAAAGAGAATTAGTGAGCCATCGACTCGAGCCTAGGGTCTCTTGTCTTTGAAGCCTCAAAGAGACACTAACGAATGGATTCGTAAGTGTCTCTAATTCGCATTCAATGGATGTTCTCACTAATCTTTCAACAAAACCGCTATTTCTTTCGCAATCAACATTTTCGGTCTACACCTAAAAGCCTCCTGAGGGGATTCCACACAACAGAGCTGAGTGGCTTTCCCTAGATTGTGTTTCTCATTCATGACGGACCGGTGCAGGATGGGATTGAGTGTCTTTTATGGAGAGTATGTTATAATGGGCAGATAGAAGAGGTGATTTTAATGCGGTACGTGCTTTTATTAAGGGGCGTTAATGTCGGAGGAAAAAATAAAGTCGTAATGAGCGAGCTGAAGGAACTATTAAAGAGTGAAGGCTTCAGTGAGGTGGATTCTTACATTAATAGCGGGAATTTATTTTTTACAAGTAGCGAGAGTGTGGAGAAAATCGTTTCGAAAGTTGAAAAATTATTAGAAGAGAATTATGACTTCTCGATTCCTTTTGCCTTACTTTCAAAAGAAACTTATTTAGAAGAAATTGCAAATCTTCCAGAGTGGTGGAACGAAGACTTTGCTAGAAAAGATATTTTGTTTTATTCTCAGGGGACCAATTCGGATGAGGTCGTTGAATTTGCAAAAAACTCTGAGCTTTATAATGAAAAAGTGTATATCGGAAAGAATGCAGTCTTTTGGGCTAAGATGGATGAAGGGAAGTTTTTGAAGACGACTTATCATAAGAAGTTGTTGAAACAACCTTTTTATAAGACGATTACAATTCGAAATGGTAAGACCTTTGACAAAATTGCAGAACTACTGCAAAAAGAACAGTAATATTTATAGAAGTAAAATAGTTTGAAAACAGTAAGTCGATGAATTTACTGTTTTTTTATTTAAAATGAAAGAGAAATCAGTGTGTAAGCCAGATATGAAGTAGAAAGAAGTGCCTTTATGATAGGGCTTTTTTATGGTACAATAATCTGTGAATTTGTAGAAAGTAGAGGCGCATTATGGAAATAAAAATTATTGAAACAAGTGATATGCATGGGTATGTATTGCCAACGAATTATACTGAAAGAAACTTGGATTTAGGATTCAGTACCGCAAAGGCTGCGACGGTCATTCAACGATTAAAACAAGAAGCCAAAGGACCAGTAATCCAAATTGAAAATGGAGACTTTATTCAAGGGTCGCCTTTAAGCTATTATGTACGTAAAAATGATGCAAAAGTAGCTGCAGATTTAACTAAAGTATTAAACTATTTAGGCTATGATTTAGGGATTCTAGGGAATCATGAGTTCAACTATGGGCTAGACTACTTAAGAGAAGCAATCACGTCTTATAATCATCCTATTCTTTGTGCAAACATTTTAACAAAAGACGGTAAGCCAGCATTCGGTGAACCTTACAAGGTGTTTGAAAAAGAAGGTGTAAAAGTCGCTGTTCTAGGGATTACAACACCCTATATTCCAAATTGGGAACAACCTGCAACGGTGAAAGATTTAGTATTCGTGAGCGCGTTGGAAACGGCGAAGAAATACGTTCCAGAAATGCGTAAAGTGGCGGACGTTGTTGTGGTAACTTACCACGGAGGATTCGAGTGCGATCTTTCATGTGGGGATCCAACAGAGTTATTAACAGGAGAAAATGAAGGGTATGCGATTGCAACTCAAGTAGAAGGAATCGACGCCTTAGTGACAGGACACCAACACCGAGTGATTGCCCAAAAAGTGAATGGGATTCCAGTGATTCAGCCAGGATACCGCGGAGCATATGTGGGTGAAATCAGCTTACAAGTGGAAAAAGTAGACGGAAAGTATACCGTTGTTTCAAGCGAAGCAAAACTTCATCCAACTGAAGAAGTTCCAGCAAATCCAAAAGTCGTAGAAATGTTTAGCGACTTACAAGCAGAAGTGGAAGATTGGTTAGATACAACTGTTGGAACAGTAGTCGGGGATATGACGATTAAAGATCCTCACGAAGCGCGTTTAAAAGAACATCCATATGTTGAATTTATTAACAAAGTTCAAATGGATGCTAGTGGTGCGGATATTTCAGGAACGGCGTTATTTAATAATGATGGGCGTGGGTTCAATTCTGAAATTCGCATGCGTGACGTGATTACAAACTACATTTATCCAAATACATTAGCCGTTCTAAAAGTGAGCGGGGCGGACTTGAAAGCGGCTCTTGAACGTGTAGCTACTTATTTCATTGTTGAAAATGGAAAAGCAGTCTTCAATCCTAAATATGTGGAGCCAAAACCTCAATTCTACAACTATGATATGTATGAAGGAATCGAGTACACTTTAGACTTTACAAGACCATTTGGAGACCGTGTCACACGTTTAGACTATCATGGAAAACCAGTTCAACCGACTGATGAATTAGAAGTGGTGGCAAATCAATATCGTGCAGTTGGTGGCGGAAACTATAGTATGTTTAAGCCAGAGAAAATTGTGCGTGAGGTGCAGATTGACATGACGGAACTCATTGCGGAATACTTGCGCAAACATCCAGTCATCGAAGCAACAGTCAACAACAACTTTAAGACTGTGGTGAAATAATATAAAGACACTTCAAACTCCTCAGAGTTTGTTATAGAAAAGCATTATAGGATACCGGTTTGAGTCTAAGGTCTCAAACCTACCAAGCTTCAAACAGTCTCTACGAAATGAATTTCTAGAGACTGTAATTCACATTGGTTATCATCCCCTATAATGCTTTCTATAACCTCTGAGGAGTTTTTCGTTTTATCAGCGTTTAAGTTGTTGTTTCGCTTTGATGAAGTGAGTGCAAGTATTCCTTCATTCGAAATGAGAAGAGTTAGCCAATATAGCTGTACCGGATTGAGCCTACGTCTCAATCCTATCGAGCCTCAAACGGATGGTAGGAAAGGAATTTCCAACCATCCGTAATTCGCATCGATTAGTAATCGCTATAATGGCTACTATGTTATCCGAAAACGCGTAGCTTTTTTTCTTTGTATCTTAACGTTGTTGCTTTGCTTCGATGAAGTGAGTGCAAGTATTCCTTCATTCGAAAGGAGGGAAATCTTCTAACTTGTAGCTTAGGAATTCTAATCTTGGATATTAAATATTGTTGATAGATAGGGAAGACAGGAGAGGGTCTAGAATAATGAAAAGTGTTTATGATGATATATTGTGTTTTTTGTGAAGTGTGATAAGATTAAAGCAACAAACTCAACAAGAGAGGAGTTCTGTATGTTAGTGAAAAGATTTATTAAATTTAGTTTATTGGGGGTATTGTTAATGATTCTTTTTGGGTGTAGCGGAAGAAATAGTAGAGCATACTTAGAGGACAGAATAGGGAATCAAATTAGTCGAGTGTATCCAACGAAAAACTTGGAAGATTTATTTGAGCAATTTCCTAATGGTTTTTTGATTGAACAATCTTATCTGTTTGAAGATAGAATTATTGATTTTGAATTAGAAGGAATTGAAAAAGGAAAACCTTTAGAAGGAACAATAAAACAAATAAATAGAAAAAGTGGAGCTGAGGAAGAGAAAATTCCAGTCAAGTATTATAAGGGGAAATTCTTGTATGACAACGAAGAAGCAGCAAGAAAACTTTTACCAGTAGAAAAATTTTTATTCCAAAAGATGACATTGAATAAAGAAATTCTTTCGAAATTTAAACTGAAGAAAACCCATTACAATGATAATAATGGTAGCTTTGATTTAGAATATGTCGGTAAGAATGAACAAATAAACCAATTTCTTGATTTGGATAACCAACAACAAGTCACATTGGGATTCCATGGCAGCAATGCGAATAGAGGTTATTACTACTCACTTTCAGTTGAGGTAGGTAGTAATTTAATATTTATAGAGCGAATTAGTGACTAATGCAGGAGGTAAGTTATGGGGAGAGTTCAAGAAACTGGAAGTTTGATACCTTCTTTAGATGGTTCTAATCTTTCATATGAATTTGAAAAAGACAGAGTTGCTAATCCAAAAGAACAAGATATCTCTGTTGTAATTAAAAGAGTGAACTTAAACAAAAAAATTCCAGAGAATTTAGAATATCTTGATGATTTTTATGATAAGGTAACAGGGACAAGTGGAACGGCTTTTCGTGACAAAAATACTGGTAAGATAATTGTTTCTTATACTGGGACCAATCTGGATGGGAATGCAGGGGAAGATATTTATGCCGATGCTTCAGGTATTTTCTTAGGAACAGGGTTTCACTATCCGCCTGCATTCAAATTCTATGAAAAACTAGCAGAAAAATATGGTGCTGAGAATTTAATTCCAACTGGTCATTCTCTTGGTGGGAACGTCGCAATGCGTGTTGCGCTTAGGTACAATTCTAAGATGGCCATAGTCTATAATTCAGCTCCGCTTTATATGAAAGGGATTCAAATAAAAATTAGTCCCATAGTTTCTCAAAATATTAATCAAATAAATGAGGATATTGCGAACTATACTGGTAGAATTGTTCGTATCGTTGCAAAAAATGATCCGTTAACAAACATTAGTGAAAATTCCAATGGCGTATTTGTAGGAGATAAATTTACTCTGCCAATTTTGAGTGAACATGGATTAGACCCTATTGTGGAAAATGATGAACAAGTTGCAAATATATTACGAATTATTAATGCAGAAGAACAATTGGTTTCGACAATAGAAATGGTAAGTAGTAGGATGCAATCTCTAAAGAAGAAAAAAAGATCCTTTGCCAACTCTAATTCTATTAGCCTCGAAGGGGTAACAAGTTCTCAATTGATTTATCTAGATGCAATGCAAGCGAAAATTCTTTCAGAGGGATTAATTAATGTGTCAACATCATCGTTAGAACTAATAGAACATTCGGGGGAAGGGACTCAATATAAAGCACAGAGTTTGTATGATTCTTTAACAAATTCTAATTTAGGATTGAGTCTAAGTCCAGATGAATTATTATCAGCCTTTGCAGAAGCAGGGGTTCATTATGACTCGATTGTTGGTGAAGTTTCTCGTCATTGTAGTGACAAGGAAAAAGAAGTCCAAAATATTGTGGATACATTTAATCGATTAAAAACTAATCTTGATACTGGTATTCAGGAATTAGTTGAAAAAGATAAAGAATTAGAAAATATGTTTACATTAGAAGGATAACCAGTGATGAATGATAAAGATGAAGTAGTCATAAAAATAAAAGAAGCCTATTTGAGATTAGATGAAATAAAAGATAAGTTTAATAAAGAAAAAAAGAAACTTGAAAATGATTTGAGTCAATTAATGGGTTTTGAAAAATCTATTTCTAGATGGTTAGAAGATAAATATGACAGGGTTATTTATGATTTAAAAAAAGATAATGGATATAGTGAAGAAGAGTTAAATAGATTAAAACAAATTTTTAATACGTACTCTGAAGCTAATAAGAACCAATTTGTACTTAGAAGGAAAGCTATCGAAAATAATGTTGAAGATTTATATGTTCATTATAGAGAAACGGTTCGTGTGCAAGAAATGCAAATTGAAGAATTACAAAACAAATTTCGAAAGCTAAATACTGAAGAATAATAAGAGGAGAAAAAATGTTTAGATTTTCTGATGAAGCAGAACGTACTATGAATCAAATATATAATCAATTTCCAGGTGATGTATATCATGGACTTCCGACACTAGCTAAAGCATTTGATAAACTATTAGTGCGCTTAATTTACGCACCTAGGAGAATAGAAATAAGAAATCGCTATTTAGAAGAATATAATATTGCTCTTTCAAAGATTGGAGAAAAAGCAAATCAAGAAATTCGTAAAATCAATTCAGAAATTGATGAAGAAATTAAAGGGCACTTTTCAAAGGCTATTACTCAATCCATTGAGCACGAAAACGAGAAATGGTTAAGATTATAGAATGTCAATAAAATGTTAATTGAAGAGTAAGAAAGGAATTAAGCGACTTTGCTTAATTCTTTTTCTTTACATTTTAAAGTTTTGTTATAGATAGGAATAGTATTTGTGAAATTGGAAATGAGATTTTGATATGGGTGTATCGTTTCGTTTGTAAAGTATGATATGATTAAAACAAAAGGTCATGTAGAGAGGATTCGAGTATGAAAGGGAAAAAGCTATTTTATTTTGTACTATTTTTTTCGTTGATCGCAATTCTATATGGATGTAACGAAAGAAATAGTAGAGGCTATTTAGAAGATAGAATTGGAAATCAAATCAGTCGAGTGTATCCGACTAAAAACTTGGAAGATTTATTTGAGCAATTTCCCAATGGCTTTACTATTTATCAATCTTATCTATTAACAGATAAACTGATTAAGATTGAACTTGATGGAACCGAAAAAGGCAAACCTATTGAAGGAACGATAAAACAAATCAATAGAAAGAGTGGAGCTGAAGAAAAGAAAATTGAAGTAAAGTATGATGCAGGAAAGTTTTCATACGACAATGAAGAAGAGGCAAGAAAACTTTGGCCATTAGAAAAGTTTTTATTCCAAGAAATGACATTGAATAAAGAGATTCTTTCGGAATTAAAATTAAAGAATACTTACTACAACCGTAATAATGGTGGATTCGATCTAGAATATATAGTTAAGAATGAACAAATAAATGAGTTCCTCAAACTGGAAAATCAACCGCAAGTTACATTGGGATCCCATGGAAGCAATGCAAATAGAGGTTATTACTACACGCTTTCAGTTAAGGTAGAAAGTGGTTTTACGTTTAGAGAACGAATTAGTGAGTAAGGCTAACCAAAAAGGTCATATAGAAAGGGATAATATATGAAAGGGAAAAAGGTATTTTATATTGCAATGTTTTTTGCGATAATCTTTATGTTGTTTCGATGTGAAGGAAGAGATAGCAGAGAATATTTGGAAGATCGAATTGGGATTCCAATCAGTCGAGTTTATCCTACTCAAAACTTAGAAGATTTATTTGTGGAATTTCCTAATGGATTTACGATTTATCAATCTTACCGTTTGGAAGGTAAATTCATTGATATAGAATTAGACGGGGTTGAGAAGGGAAAACCAATAGAAGGAACAATAAAACAAATCGATATAAAAAGTGGAGCTGAGGAAAAGAGAATCGCAGTTACGTATGACAAAGGAAAGTTTTCATATGATAATGAAGAAGAAGCGAGAAAACTTTGGCCGATAGAAAAGTTTTTATTCCAAGAAATGACATTGAATAAAGACATTCTTTCGAAATTTAAGCTAAAGGATACTTACTACAACGGTAATAACGGTAGCTTTGAAATAGAATATATTGTTAAGAATGAACAAATAAATGAGTTCCTTGGACTAGAAAAGAAACAACAAGTCACATTAGGATTACATGGCAGCAATGCAAATAAGAGATACTACTACACGCTGTCAGTTGAGCTAGACAGAAATTATAAATTTAGGGAACGAATTGAAGAGTAAGAAGGGAATTAAGCAATTTTGCTTAATTCTTTTTTTGTTCTAAAGTTTAGGATTTTGTTAGGGAATGTGGC
The DNA here is from genome assembly GCF_001807725.1 of Granulicatella sp. HMSC31F03. Taxonomy (NCBI): domain Bacteria; kingdom Bacillati; phylum Bacillota; class Bacilli; order Lactobacillales; family Carnobacteriaceae; genus Granulicatella; species Granulicatella sp. HMSC31F03. The sequence goes on from NZ_KV790853.1 coordinate 82,907, forward strand.
GGTGAGGGTGGGTTATGGTATGATGAAGGCACTGAATTGCAAAGTGAGGTTTTGTGTGTGAAGTTAAAGAAATGGTCGTGGATTGGGCTATTGATATTATGCGTGACGCTATTAGTGGGATGTGTGGATCACACGAGTCGTGGGTATCTTGAAGAGCTCTCTGGGAAAGAGTTGAGCAGGGTTTATCCAACAGAAAATATTGAAGAATTATTTGAGCAGTTTCCGAATGGATTTACTGTGAGTCAGTCGCGTGTCGTAGGGGACTCAACGGTATTTGTTTATCTTAAGGCGAAGGAAAAAGGAAAACCATTTATCGGTACGATGAAGCAAATCAATTCTAAAACTAAGGAAGAGGAAATCAGTCAGACGTTCCAATATGTGGATGGCAAGTTTGTTTTTGAAAATGAGGAAGAAGCTAAAAAACTCTGGCCACAAGGGAAGTTCTTATTTCAGGAATTGCAATTGAATCAAGAGATGTTACGAAAGGCAAAATTGCATTCGAATCATTATACGAATAGAGAAGAAAGTCCTACAGGAGATAACTCATTTTATCTAGAATATAATATTCAGCTTCCAGTGGTTAATCGAATTTTGGGGATAGACGAATCGCAACCGATAGATTTTTCTATTTTCGGGCACGATGAGTCCAAAGGTTTTTTATATGAAATTGGAGTGCACCAAGATAATATAACGACTTTATGGGAAATGATACGAGAAATTAGGTAAGAGGAAAGTCGATGGTTTTCTGAGAATTAGAAAGATGTTACAATAAAAGCGAGGTGAGTATATGCAAACAATTATGATTGTAGAAGATGAAAAAGTCATTCGTGATGCGGTGGTATCCGAGTTAGAAAAATGGAATTATGAAGTTGTCGCTGTAGAAGATTTTTCTCAGGTATATACTCAATTTTTATCTGTGAATCCGCAGTTGGTCATTCTCGATATTACATTGCCGTTTTTTAATGGTTATTATTGGTGCCAAGAGATTCGTAAAGTGTCTCAAGTGCCGATTATGTTTTTATCCTCTCACGATCAACCGATGGATATTGTGATGTCGATTAATATGGGTGCAGATGACTATATGACAAAACCGTTTGAACCTAGCGTTCTTGTAGCAAAGATTCAAGGGATGATGCGTAGAAGTTATGAATTTGTACAGCAGAAAGACTGGATAGAGTATAAAGGTGCAACCCTTCAATTAGCAAGCACAAAAGTGAGTTTTAATGGAGAGGAAATGGATCTCTCTAAAAATGAATTAATTGTTCTAAGAGTTTTGTTTGAGAAACAAGGGGATATCGCCACTAGAGAAGAGTTGATGAATCAACTGTGGAATAGTGATTTGTTTGTAGATGACAATACACTTTCGGTGACAGTGGCGAGACTTCGTAAAAAGCTAGCTGAAATTGGTCTAGGGAATCTCATCACGACTAAAAAAGGAATTGGGTATGGAATGGCGGAAGAAATTCAATGATGACAAAAAAAGATTTTAGTATTCAATGGCTCAAGTCACACCATACTTTAATGATTTCATTTGGATGTATCGAAGTATTTTCGATGGTATTTGCATTGGTGTTTAACTGGGGAAGTACAGGAGCTTTTTACTATTTATTTTTATTAGGATTGTTTCTATGCTTTATTTTGTTTATTTTGCTCTGGCATGGCTGGAGAAAATATAAAAGCATGGTGAAAGCTTTGAATCAGCAAGCGAGATCCTTGGAAGAAGAATTTTCTCCTATGATCCATCTTCTCTTTGAAAAGAATCAAGATTTAACGCAAGAAATGCAGCAGTTAAAGACCAAAATGCAACAAAGTAGAAAAGAAGATATTGATTATTACACGCTTTGGGCGCACCAGATTAAAACGAGTATTGCTTCCAGTCAACTCTTAATTCGGAACCTTCCTCAAACTGCGGAAAAGTCCATGTTGGAACAAGAGTTGGTGCGAATTACAGCCTACACGGAATTGGCGCTGCACTATGTACGGATGGAAACTTTCCATAGAGATTTGGATTTACAAAAGGTAAAGATAGATGAAATACTCCATCCTGTCATCAAAAAATACGCCACATTCTTCATTCATAAGAAGTTGAAATTACAATATATTCCTATTGATGAGGTAGTCGTAACGGATAAGAAATGGCTAGGGGTCATTGTGGAGCAAGTATTGTCCAATGCGGTTAAGTATACTCCGGATGGGGGAAGGATTGAGATTACTTTCGATAAGGATGTACTAACCATTAAAGATACAGGAATTGGAATTGCTTCTCATGATCAAACTCGAATTTTTGAAAGAGGATTTAGTGGATTCAATGGAAGAGTCAATCATCAATCGACTGGACTAGGGCTCTATTTATCTAGTGAAATTGCAAAGAAATTAGGAGTTACTTTAAGCGTCGATTCTACTGTTGGAGAAGGAACTGCGATTCATATTCAGATTCCTAAAGAAGGTTTACAAGTCAAAGATTAGAGAAGGGACAAGTATCCCTTCTTTTTTTGAGTTCTTCGTGCAATGGGAAATTTCATAAACATTAACGATGACACGCCCGGATATGTTATAATTAAAAAGGTTATTATATCTGATAAAAGATAGGAGAATGACAATGACAGTAGATCAATTAGAATTAGTCGTCATTACAGGAATGAGCGGTGCAGGAAAAACCGTTGCTATGCAAAGTTTTGAAGATATGGGATATTTCTGTGTCGATAATATGCCGCCAAGTTTATTACCAAAATTTTGGGAATTAGTGAAAGAATCAGGAAAAATTACAAAGATTGCGCTCGTAATCGATTTACGTTCTCGTGCGTTCTTTGATGAAATCATGTCCGCAATCGGTGGACTAGATAATACTTCCTTTATTACCACAAAAATTTTATTTTTAGAAGCGAGTGATGATGCATTAGTCTCTCGTTATAAAGAAACTAGAAGAACTCACCCATTAGCTGGGGAAGGTCGTATTTATGATGGAATTATTGCGGAGCGTCGCTTACTACAAGATATTAAGACTCGCTCGCAAAAAGTCATTGATACAACGAATTTATCTCCTCGTCAGTTACGTGAAGAAATCATGCAAGCTTTCTCTAATGGACAAGAGGGTGTGTTTACGATTCAAGTGATGTCCTTTGGCTTTAAATATGGATTACCGATTGATGCAGATGTAGTGATGGATGTTCGTTTCTTACCAAACCCACACTATATTCCAGAGTTACGTCCTTTGACTGGATTAGATGAACCGGTTTATGACTATGTAATGAGTCAGCCAGAAGCGAAGACGTTCTATCATAAATTGATGGACTTACTGGACTTCTCAATTCCGGGCTACAAGAAAGAAGGGAAATCAAGCGTAACAATTGCGATTGGATGTACAGGTGGACAACACCGTTCGGTAGCTTTTGCTGAACGAATTGGCCGTGAATTATTATCCGACTCTTATAATGTGAAAATTTCTCATCGTGACAAAGATCGTCGTAAAGAAGGGAATGGACGCTCATGATGTTTGAGGTAACACCAAACCCTCCGAGGAAGAAAAAGGGTCCAAAAATTACCGTAATTGGAGGAGGAACGGGACTGCCTGTTCTCCTTAGAAACCTCCGAAAGCGTGATGCAGAAGTCACTGCAATCGTAACAGTTGCCGATGATGGTGGAAGTTCAGGAGTCATCAGGGACTACATGAACGTTGTCCCACCAGGAGATATTCGAAATTGTATGATTGCTCTTTCGCCAATGAATCCCTTACAAAAAGAAATCTTCCAATACCGTTTCAATTCTGATGATCAATTCTTTGCAGGGCATGCGATTGGGAACTTGATTATTGCGGCATTAACGGAAATGCGAGGGAATAATATTTTTGATGCCATTCGTTTATTGTCTCGAATGATGGCGGTCGAAGGGCATGTTTATCCAGCGGCAGAAGAACCTTTATTACTTCGTGCGGAGTTTAAAGATGGTACGATTGTAGATGGGGAATCTAAATTAGTGAAATTACGCAAAAAAATTAAAAAAGTTTCGGTTCACTGTTATGATGAAAATCGCCAATTAGATGAACGTCGCACTCCTATGGCAGCTAGAGAAGTGATTAATGCCATTATGGAAGCAGATATGGTCGTGTTGGGGCCGGGTAGTTTATACACCAGTATTTTGCCAAACCTCATGATTAGTGATATTGGTGAAGCAGTCTGTGAAACGAATGCAGAAGTCGTGTATATTTGTAACATCATGACCCAATTAGGGGAGACCGAGCAATTTACGGATGCTGATCATGTGCGCGTGTTACATGAACATTTAGGAACGGAATTTATTGATACCGTTCTTGTGAACACAGAGGAAGTACCGGAAGAATATTTAAGCCAACAAAAGAATGAAGAATATCTTTATCAAGTAAAATATGACTTCCAAGGGTTAAGAGACCAAGGATGTCGTGTGATTTCATCAGACTTTATTCGTCTTCGTGAAAATGGGGTATACCATGACGGGGAAAAAGTGATTGATGAATTATTCCGTCTCTTACAAAGTGCAAAAACTGAAAATAATTAAGGAAAAGGAGCCAAGGCTTGTCTTTTGGCTCCTTCATTATGACAAAAAGAGAAAGGAGAAACAAACGAGTGTCCTTATTATCTTTTGCTGCAGAAACGAAACAAGAGTTAACACAGCTAGAAGTGCAATATGATTATTCCAAATACGAATTAGCGGCGCTTATTCGTATGAATGGTGCGGTTGGGATTTTAAATCGACAATTAATCTTAAATATTCAGACGGAAAATGCAGCTATTGCCAGACGTATTTATATTTTACTGAAGAAGTATTATCAAGTTGAGAGTGAACTCTTGGTTCGACGCAAAATGAAACTAAAGAAAAATAATGTTTATATTGTACGTCTGAAACATGGAACGGAAGAAATTTTAGAAGATTTGAATATCAAATCGAGCGGATTATTCAATATGCGCGTTCCGGAAAATATTAGAGATGATGAAGAAAAAATGCGTGCTTATCTTCGAGGCGCTTTTCTAGCAGGAGGCTCTATTAATGATCCAAAGACGAGCCGTTATCATCTAGAAATCTACTCTATTTATGAAGAACACAATGATGATATTTGCCAGATGATGAATGCGTTTGGATTGAATGCTAGAACGATTGAGCGTCGAAAAGGATATATCACTTATTTAAAAGAAGCAGAAAAAATTGCGGACTTTTTAGCGGTGATTCATGCATCAAACGCGATGCTTCATTTTGAAGATATTCGTATTATTCGAGATATGAGAAATACCGCGAACCGCCTTGTGAATTGCGAAAATGCAAATATCAATAAGGTTGTCAATGCCGCAACTCGTCAAATTGAAGAGATTCAATATATTGAAGATACGGTAGGGTTAGATTCCTTACCGGATAAATTATCCGAAATTGCAAAAATCCGATTAGAAAATCCAGAAATCAGTTTGAAAGAATTAGGGGAAATGCTTCCTTCTGGAGCAATCTCAAAATCAGGAGTGAATCATAGACTTCGAAAAATCTCGGAATTTGCTCAAAACCTAAAAGAAGAAAAATCCAATTAAAAGGAGGGAACGTAGCTTACTATAGAAAAACTATAGGAGGTAGGTTCCATGAACTTAGTATCTTTAATTGGTCGTGTTGTCAAAGAGGTAGAAGTACAACAGCTTCAACCTTCAGGAAAGAGTGTGTTTAATAATACAATGGCGGTGCAAAATGTATATCGAAACAATGATGATTCTTATCATTCACACTTCATTCAAGTAGTCGCTTGGGGCAAAATTGCTGAACGGATTGGCAAATTTGTCAAAAAAGGGGACCGGATTGGTGTGGAGGGAAGACTGAATACGCGTCGTTATACGAACAAGAATCATCAAGAAGTCTACGTTACCGAAGTCGTTATTGAACAAGTTTATTTTTTAGAAAGAAAGCACGAAACAGAGGAGATAGAGTCTCCGTTTGAAGATCCACAAAGTCTTTTTGTGGAATAGCGTTAAGGAGAAAAATTCCTTCGCGTAATAGAATAGAATGAAGGAGTTTTTCAGTGATTATTTTAATAAATGGAGTAGCCATTGCAGTAGGGGCAATCGTGGGAGTATTTCTCAGAAATATTATCGCAGAGCGTTTTTCCCAACATATTATGCAAGGGTTAGCTCTTTGTGTATTTTTAGTAGGAATTAAAGGAGCTATTCAAATTCCTAGTAGTATGATTATGATTTTATCGCTCGTTTGTGGAGCGCTCGTAGGTGAAGGGATTCAAATGGAGGAACGGGTTCGCAAATTTGCGGATTGGCTTCAAGAGAAGACTTCAAAAGGAAAAGAGACAAATGTCAATTTAGGAGAAGGATTTGTCGCTGCGGTGATGATTTTCTGTGTAGGAGCCCTGGCTACAATGGGGTCGATTCAACTAGGATTGACTGGAGAGCCGAGTTTACTTCAAACTAAATCCATTTTAGATGGGATTACTTCGATATTTCTTGCTGCAACTGAAGGGATTGGCGTTGGCCTATCATCTGTAGCTGTTATTGCATATGAGTTAATTCTAGTAGGATTATCGCAATTCGTAGCACCTTATTTAAGTGAGACAGTCACAGTTTCTATGTCAGCAGTGGGGTCTTTACTGTTAGTGGGCTTAGCAATGAATCTTTTAGGAATTACAAAGATAAAAGTCCTTAATTTCTTGCCCGCTATTTTCATGCCTATTATAATTGTACCCATTTTAACGATGTTTTAATGAAAAAAACTGAGTCGATAAAATCGACTCAGTTTTCTTTTTGATTAGTTATTTTCTGCTTCTAGTTTTTCAAAAGCATCGTTTAGGATGGATTTCAATGTTCTTGCAGATAAGTTCATTTTCTCTTGTTCAGAGTCTGCTAGAGGGATTTCGATGATTTGACGAATCCCTTCACGACCGATAACGGCTGGAGCCCCGATATAAATATCATCTTGTCCATATTGACCTTCAAGATATACGGATAATGGGAAAATCGCTTGTTCATTATTTAAGATGGCTTTTGTAATACGTGCTAGAGTAGCACCGATACCGTAGTAAGTCGCCCCTTTTTTAGCGATAATTTCATAAGCCGCGTCACGTACTTGGAAGAATACTTCAACTAATTTTTCTTCATCTACATGTGGATTTTGACGAACCCATTCATAGATTTGTAAACCACCGACGTTTGTATGAGACCAAACTGGGAATTCAGTATCCCCGTGTTCACCCATGATATATCCGTGGACATTACGAGCGTCAACGCCTACTAATTCAGCGATTGTTTGACGGAAACGAGCACTATCTAAAGAAGTACCAGAACCGATAACGCGTTCTTTTGGAAGTCCAGAGAATTTCCAAGTTGCATAAGTTAAGATATCCACTGGGTTTGAAGCCATTAGGAAGATTCCATCAAATCCACTAGCCATAATAGAATCTACAATGTTTTTCAAAATCTTTAAGTTTTTAGAGACTAAATCCAAGCGAGTTTCGCCTGGTTTTTGAGCTGCTCCAGCAGTAATACATACAATATCTGCATCGTGGCAGTCTTCGTATGTCGCTGCATAAATCTTTTTAGGGGCATTGAAAGCTAAGGCATGTGATAAGTCTAACGCATCGCCTTCTGTTTTTTCGAAATTGATATCAATGATTCCGAGTTCTTCCGCAATCCCCTGTAATACAAGAGCGTAAGCGTAACTAGAACCAACGGCACCGTCACCGACTAAAATTACTTTATTACCATGTTTTTGAGATTTTTCCATGTTCATACCTCCTAAAAAATTAGTAATGGAATATCCATAAATAAGTATAGCACGATTTTCTGAAAATTGATTTTCATAAGGCCTTTATTATGACAAATAATACATAAAAAACACAATTTCGTGAAAAAGTGAATTAATAACGGGAAGTTGTAGGGGTATGGTATAATAGCAAAATAGAAGAAAAAAGAATAGGTGAAAGTATGAAATTAGTCGTTGGTCTAGGAAATCCTGGAGCAAAGTATAAAGGAACCAGACATAATGTCGGATTCATGACAATGGACGAAGTGGCCTATCAAGAAAAGTTTGATTTTGATAAAGCACTTTTCGATGCAGTGTTTGCACAGGTGCAAATCGGCGGAGAAAAAGTCATCTTCATGAAGCCCTTGACGTTTATGAATTTATCAGGAGAAGCGATTCGACCATTGATGAATTATTTTAAAATTGGAATTGAAGATCTTTTAGTCGTTTATGATGATATGGATTTACCAGTCGGAAAGATTCGACTTCGTCAAAAAGGTAGCGCTGGTGGCCATAATGGGATGAAAAGTATTATTTCCTGCCTCGGGACAAGTGAGTTTAACAGAATTAAGGTTGGGGTAGGTCGTCCTAAAGAGGGACGAACCGTTGTAGGACATGTCCTCAACCGTTTTGAAAAAGAGGAAGAAGAAGACATTATTTTTGCGGTGCAAAAGAGTGTCGATGCGATTCGTTCGTGGATTGAAACGGATGATTTCGTTAAAACAATGAATCAATTTAATTAAAATATAGAAGAAGAGATGCTGCGAAGTTTTTCGCGGTCTCTTTTTGTCGTTAGAAAAAGGAGAAAGTTATGCAATTATTGCACCAAACGATCAGTAAACTGAAAGGATTTAAAGAGTGGTTTGATACCCTTAGTCTCCATGAGAGTCAACTTGTGCTAGGGCTTAGTGGATCGGTGAAGCACTTGGCCGAGTCGTGCGCATTTGAAAAATTAGATAAGCAATTAGTGATTGTGACGCCAACGCTCTTACAAGCTACACAGACTTATGAAGAATTGTCGGAGTGGTATGATGAGGATATTGTTCATCTCTTTCCAGTAGAGGAGTCACTTGCCGCAGATTTCTCAGTGGTGTCGCCAGATGTGGTGAGCCAACGCATTCGCACGCTTGATTTTCTAAGCCGTGGACAAAAAGGAATTGTCATTGTGCCACTGTCTGGTATTCAAAAGCTCTTAGTTCCAGTGGATGTCTGGAAAAAGAGTTCTATTGAACTTGCGATGGGGTCTGAAATCGAATCGATGGATGCCTTTGTAGAGCAATTAGTGGAATTAGGATATCGTCGTGAAAATATGGTCGCGACTCCTGGTGAATTTGCGCTTCGTGGAAGTATCGTCGATATTTATCCACTCGATCAAGAGTACCCACTACGTCTTGATTTCTTTGACACAGAAGTGGATTCGATTCGTGCGTTTAACGCGGAGACACAACGCTCGATGGATGTGATTGAAGAAGTGCGCATCTTACCCGCCACAGACTTACCACTCCAAAAGGAAGCCGTCTGGAAGGCGCAAGCGAAAATTCACACGCTCTATGAAAAGGACGTGAAGGCTTCCCAAAGCCCAGAGCGCAGGGATCAAGTGTCGAGTATTCAACAAGCCATCGATGCACAATTAGAAAATGGAGAAATCCCTTCAAACTTAACGTACTTCTTGGAATGTATTTATCCAGAAAAGACTAGTTTATTAGATTATGTTTCTAAAGATGCGTACCTCATTATTGATGACTATGCTCGTTTTATCGAGAAGAGTAAGTCGTTAGAAGAAGAAGCAGGCTATTGGAAAACGCACCATATTGAAACAGGCGCGATTGCGTCTGGATTGTCTCTTGTTCAAGATGGACGAAAAGTATTAAAGGAGAGTCCTCTTAAGAGAACGTATTTAGCCATTTTCCAAAAAGGGCTTGGAAGACTCGCGCTCGATGCGATTCATCCGATTACGACACGTACCATGACACAGTTCTTCTCGCAAATGCCGATGGTTAAAGTCGAAGCAGACCGCTGGAAGAAACAAGGTGCGACAGTCATCGTTTTAGTTGATGATGCCAAACGTGCACAAAAAGTAGAACAAACCTTTGCGGATTTTGAAATCAAGAGTGTGATTTCAAACGGGACTGTACTGGAAGGGCAACTTCAAATCATGGTCGGTAAAATGCACAATGGGTTTGAACTACCAGAAGATAAATTTGCTATCTTAACGGAACGCGAATTGTTTAATAAATTGACGAAGCGTGCTCCGCGAAATCAAAAAATATCGAATGCAGAACGTTTGAAGAGCTATACCGAATTAGCGGTTGGGGACTATGTGGTTCACGTGAATCACGGGGTCGGTGTGTACCAAGGAATGGAGACGCTCGAAATCGGCGGTATCCATCAAGACTACATGTCGATTCACTATCAAGATGGCGGGAATTTATTTGTTCCAGTTTCTCAAATTAAGCTCGTTCAAAAATACGTATCGTCCGATGCCAAAGTACCAAAACTCAATAAATTAGGCGGTACGGAATGGGCGAAGACGAAACGTAAAGTGGCTGCGAAGATTGAAGATATCGCCGATGAACTCATCGAATTATACGCTAAACGCGACGCCGAAAAAGGTTATGCGTTTAGCCGCGATACAGTCGAGCAACAAGAATTCGAACAAGCCTTTCCATATACGGAGACGCAAGATCAACTTAGAAGTGTGGCAGAAATTAAGGAAGACATGCAAAAGGACAAACCGATGGACCGTCTACTTGTCGGCGACGTTGGATACGGGAAGACAGAAGTAGCCATGCGTGCGGTCTTTAAAGCCGTAATGGACGGGAAGCAAGCAGCAGTTTTAGTGCCAACAACGATTTTGGCCGAGCAACATTACGAAAATTTTGTTCAACGATTTTCTGACTATCCGTTTAAGATTGGTTTACTGAGTCGATTCCGAAGTAAGAAAGAACAAGAAGAAACGATTGAAAAGCTTCGAAAAGGATCAGTGGATATCGTTATCGGGACGCACCGTCTGCTTTCAAAAGACGTGCAGTTTTTAGACTTAGGACTTCTCATTGTCGACGAAGAACAACGCTTTGGAGTGAAGCATAAGGAACGTTTGAAACAATTGAAATCGCAAGTGGACGTATTGACGCTCACTGCAACGCCAATTCCAAGAACGCTCCACATGTCAATGCTTGGGGTGCGTGATTTATCTGTCATCGAAACGCCACCAGCAAACCGTTATCCAGTCCAAACTTTTGTGATGGAACAAAACCCAATGACGATTCGTGACGGAATCGAACGCGAGATGGCTCGTGGCGGACAAGTCTTCTATTTATACAATCGTGTCGAAACGATTGAGAAGAAGGCCGATGAACTGAGAGTTTTGGTTCCAGGGTGTCGTGTCGGTGTGATTCACGGTCAGATGAGTGAGACGACGCTTGAAAATATTCTCTTCCAATTTATTGAAGGGGAATACGATGTCTTAGTAACAACAACGATTATCGAAACAGGGGTCGATATTCCAAACGTAAACACGCTTTTTATTGAAAATGCAGACTATATGGGACTTTCGCAGTTGTATCAATTACGCGGTCGTGTCGGTCGTACAAATCGTATTGCCTATGCGTACCTTATGTATCAACCAGATAAAGTCTTAACCGAAGTCAGCGAGAAGCGTCTTCAAGCAATGCGTGACTTTACAGAACTTGGCTCTGGGTTCAAGATTGCCATGCGTGACTTATCGATTCGTGGGGCAGGGAATTTGCTTGGAAAACAACAGCACGGATTTATCGATTCGGTCGGATTCGACTTATATTCTCAATTATTAAGCGAAGCCGTGTTGAAGAAACAAGGAAAAGAAGTGAAGTCGGACGAAGAAACCGTCGAAATCGACTTACAAATTGATGCCTATATACCTTCAAGCTATATTCAAGATGAACGTCAAAAAATCGAGATGTATAAACGCATTCGCTCGATTGATAGCGTGGAAGCTTATGAAGAATTGCTCGATGACTTTATCGACCGCTTCGGGGACTTCCCAGATGAAGTGAGCGCATTAGCAGAAGTTGGATTGATTAAGCATTACGCCAACGAGATTGATGTCGTATCGATTAAACGTAAAGACAATTCGGTGACGATTACGATTGCACCTCCAAGTGCGACTCGCCTGCAAGGAGTGCCAGTCTTTGAGGCACTTGGTCCAGTGAAATTACCGGCGCAAGTGGCCAACAAGAGCGAAAGTCTTCAGATTTTATTAAATATCACGCAAAAGCCTGTTGACTTATGGCTTGCGCAAGTTAAACTGTTTGTAAAAACATGCGGGGAAATTTTAGCCCGCGATGAGGAAAAACATGAAGAAGATAAATAGTAAAGGGATGATGCAAGGGGCGATTGCGCTCTCGATTGCCGCGTTTATTGCTAAGATTTTAAGCGCGGTGTACCGAGTGCCTTTCCAAAATATGGTGGGCAACACCGGTTTTTATGTATACCAACAGGTGTATCCTATCTATGGAATCGGCATGACCTTTGCATTAACAGGATTCCCTGTATTCGTGTCCAATGTGGTCGCGGAATACTTGGAGTCGACACATTTAAAGAAATTATTGAAGCAGCTATTCGTGATTGCTAGCCTCATAGGAGTGGGGATTTTTGCCTTCCTCCATTTGGGTGCGGGAATGATTGCTCATTGGATGGGAGATGTTGAGCTTTTACCAGTCGTTCAAAGCATCTCTTGGATGTTTCTTTTGATGCCGTTCCTAGTCATCACAAGAGGGTATTTCCAAGGAAGCTTCCGAATGATGCCGACTGCCATCTCCCAAGTGGTGGAACAGGTCGTTCGTGTTGCGGTAATTCTCTTTGTGGCGAGTCTATTTGGCAGTACCATTTCAGACTATTACACGATGGGCACATGGGCGATGTCGAGTGCGACGATTGCGGCAGTGTTTGCCATTCTCGTAATGCTGTATTATGTAGTTAAAGAAACAAAAGATCCGCTCGACGGCTTGACGATTTCACCTGTAGAAATGGAAGTTCCAACTTTTGGGCATCTCTTTAAACGTTTTGCCTTTGAAGGAGGGACCATCTGTCTACTTAGTTCGATTTTGGTCTTGTTCCAATTGGTGGATTCGTTCTCTGTGTATAATGTGTTAACAGACAAAGGAATTCTTCCAGAAGTGGCAAAAGACCTCAAGGGAATTTACGACCGTGGGCAACCGCTTGTTCAATTAGGAATGGTCGTTGGTGTCGGATTTTCATCGAGCTATATGCCGATGTTATCGCGTGCCTTCAAGAAAGGCCACGACTTAGAGTTTAAGAGATTATCCGCGTCTCTTCTTCGAATGACGATGACATTCTCACTCGTTGCGACGATGGGGATGATGGCCATCTTGCCGTGGTTAAATACTGCACTCTTTGGAGATGCGAATGGACATGCAGTACTGCTTGTTTATATCACAAGTATTTTCTTTGCGTCAGTCATTATGTCGCTGCACGGCATTTTCCAAAGCCAGCATCAATATCCCAAAACGCTACTGTCACTCACAGCAGGGCTTGTAGTGAAAGCTAGTACGAATTACTTATTTGTTGCGATGTTTGGAACCCTTGGGGCGAGTCTAGCTACAGCGCTTGGTTTATGTGTCATGATGGTCGTGATGATGGCTTTTGCAAAAGACATTTTTATAAGTGTGTTGCATGAAGAAAATTTCATACAGCTTCTTGCTGGGATTGCGATAGGAATGACCGTTATCGTCTCGATATTATCCTACAGTACGTGGCACTTTGCAGGACTAAAAGATTCTAGAACGATGGCCTTTGTCTTTTCAATCGTCTTTTCCTTTATAGGAGTTGTGATTTTCCTGGCAGGTACGATGAAATGGAATTTATTCACCAAACGTGAATGGGTACTGATTCCAAAAGGAAAGACTTTATTACGTAAATTTAGTAGAAAAGAGGAGAACGATGAGACTCGATAAATTTTTAAAAGTATCACGATTAATCAAACGCCGTACGGTTGCTAAAGAAGTAGCGGACAAGGGACGTGTGTTTATCAATGATAAAGTGGCGAAATCTTCAACAGACGTCAAAGTCGGAGATAAAATCGCGATTCAATTCGGGAACAAACATGTCTTAGTACAAGTCGAAGCTTTGATGGATTCAACGAGAAAAGAAGACGCTAAGGAAATGTTTACGATTTTAGAAGAAAAGTTCATTAAAGAAGAAAACACAGATTTATAAAATGAATCTAAAACTAGGTTCTCTCGTTTGAGGGAGCCTAGTTTTTTGTTCGAAAAATGTATGCGTTTTCTGTTGACTTCTATTGCAGAAAGGGGTATGATATGTAGTACTTTTTAAAATGATTAAAGGAGGAATAACCGTGGATTTACATGCCATTAATATATTGCAACCATTCAATGGATGGATGGAATTGCGTCATTTTTTGGCTATTTTAATATCATGCGCATGTGGACTAGCAATTGGTTATGAGCGTACCTCCAGAAATAAACAAGCGGGTGTAAAAACACACATGATTGTGGCGTTGACTTCTTGTTTAATGATGATTATTTCTAAAGAAGCTTTTTTGGATACACCACACTTTGATACGGCACGTGTAGCTGCGCAAGTGGTCAGCGGAATCAGCTTTATCGGCGGGGGAATCATTTTCATGCGTGATAAACGCGTAAGTGGTCTAACTACTGCCTCTGGAATCTGGGCGACTTCAGGAATTGGGCTTGCAATCGGTGGAGGATTTTGGTTCTTTGGAGCTGTATGTTCAGCAGTTATCGTCATCGTACAAAAACTTGCTTATGAACCTTTATTACAAAGAAAAAGCCGTCAAGTAAATATTTATTGTGAAATTCCAAACCCAACGATTGTACAGTCTATTTATAATTACTGTCATTTTGGGGATTATCAATCTATCCAAGTCGAAGCTAGAGAATTAGACGACGAAAAATATGAGCTGGTAATTCGTATCCAAAATGATGAAGAGATTGTCATTGAAAACTTAAAAAATTACATTCGTGAAACGGAAAATCAAGTCGTAATTAAGCGTGTTAAATTACGGACTGAAGATGTAAATTAAATTTTTTGATACCGCAGAGAGCTTCTCCGCGGTATTTATTTTTAAAGAAATCGTTTTAAAAAATTTTAGAAGGAAAGGCCATCCTTAAAAAATAGGGAGAATCATAAAAAAATAAAAAAATTCTTAGTGTAATCATAGACGATAAGGCTCATTCTTGTTATACTCATTGTGTATAAGTTAAAAAGGAGACAATTAAGGTGAAGCAACAAAATCAATCGACAAATTCGAATATCGTTTCTATCAACCAAAAAAGAAAACAAAAAACTTCTTCGCCAGTTTGGAAAAGCCATTCACTAGTGACCAAGCTGATTGTGATTGCATTAATTGCCATATCCGGAGTGATGATTGTCGGAATTGGGAATCAATTACAACAAGCGAATCAGTTAGATCAAAAGATTGAAAAGGCAAAAGCTGAAAAAGAATTCGCTGAAAAACAAAAAGAATCTTTAACGCAGCAAGTTGAACTTCTTCAAAGCGATGAATACATTGCGAAGTTAGCGCGTAGTGAATACTATTTAAGCAAAAATGGTGAAATTATTTTTAGTACGCCTAACGACACTGCTGAAAATAAAGCGCAACAAGTCAAAGAAGAAGTGGAACAAGGGGAAACTGTTGTTAAAGTAACCACACAAAACCGATAAGGCAATGAACCCTTTTTATACGTGAGCGTGTATAAAAAGGACAAAAATGAAGGAGGAACGCTTTTTATATGTCAATCGAAGTAGGAAACGTAATCCCAGGGAAAGTTACTGGAATTACAAATTTTGGAGTTTTTGTCGATTTAGGAGATCGTAAGACAGGTCTTGTTCACATCAGTGAGGTTTCAGATTCGTATATCCAAGATATCAAAGAAGTTTTGAAAGTTGGAGACGAAGTTAAAGTGAAAGTCATGACAATTGCTGACGATGGCAAAATTAGTTTATCGATTCGTCGTGCCGTTGATAAACCAAAGGAAGATACTGAAGACAAATCTAAAAACAAAAAAACTTTCACACCACGTAATCAAGATTCACAAGATTTCAAGAAAAATCGCTTTGCTGGGAAATCAGCTTCTCCATATGAAAAGAAATCTCCTTCGCAATCAAAAGCAACTGATTTTGATTCATTAATGAGTTCCTTCTTGAAAGACTCTGAAGATCGTTTAACTTCATTGAAACGTAACACTGAAGGGAAACGTGGAGGCCGTGGCGGTCGCCGTTCATAATGACTATTCTAATCTCTTCTAGTGCATGCTAGGGGAGATTTTTTTGACAGAAAGGAGAGACCTATGCAACATCAACTAGCTAGCTTTTTTAGAAAAAGAGTACCTGAGTATACTCATCAAAAATATGTTCTCGCTGTATCTGGTGGAGTCGATTCGATGGTCTTATTGAATGCTATGGCTCTCTTGTTTGAAGACGATGCGAAAAACCATATTGTAGTTGCGCATGTCAATTATGGACTTCGAGCACAATCGATGGATGAAGAACAATTAGTCCGTCGCTTTTGTAAATCGCGTCAAATTCCATTTGAAATAAAAAATTGGAAGGAAACGAAGGAAGAAAAAGCTTCAGAAAGTGTCTTAAGAAATTTTCGTTATGAATTTTTTGAGGAAGTATTAAAGAAACATCAAGCCCATTATTTAGTATTAGCACATCACCAAGATGATCAACTCGAAACCATTTTAATGAAGTGGTCTAGAGGCAGTACATTGGAAGGATTGTCTGGGATGAAGGAAATTCGTCAGGTGAAAGGGATGGCGATTTTACGCCCATTCCTATCACTGGATAAAAAAGAGCTATACAAAGAAGCCGAAACACATCAAGTTCCTTATTTAGAGGACGAATCGAATGAATCGGATAATTATACAAGAAATAGATATCGTCATCATGTGGTTCCTTTCCTAAAGGAGGAAAATCCAAATGCCGGAAGTCACTTCCAAAAGAGTGCACAGATGATCGCGGATGCCGTGGCCTGCTTAATGCCAATTTTAGAGGAAAAACAGGAGCTGTTATTCCAAAAAGGAAAGAAAAAAGTTGCATTCCACCGCGAAGCATTCCTGAAAGAACCTGTAGAGATGCAACGATTACTCTTACAACAAGTACTCATACAAATGGATACAACGATTTCAGTTGCCCAGATGGAACAAATCTTAGAAAAAATAGGTTCGAATAAAGCGCAGCTCACTCTAGATTTGTCAAATGGATGGAAGTTTAAGAAGCGTTATGAAGAATGTTCATTTGAAAAAGGAAGAGCGAGAGTTGTTCCGAATATTGAGTACATACTCTCCAAGCCAGAGGATACATTAATTCGACCAAATGAAGATGAGCAAATTTTGCTCACAACAGGAAAGACGTCTTCAGAATTTGCTTTTCCAGTGAATAGAGAGGATTTTCCACTAACCATTCGGCATGCAAAAGCCGGAGATAAAATTGCACTAAATGCGGAAGGAACGAAACATCAAAAAATTTCCAGATGGTTTATCAATTCAAAGATTCCACTTGAAGAACGAAAACAAATTTGGGTCGTAGAGAATGCAGGAAAAAAAATTCGTGCAATTTTAGGTTATCGCTATGCTCATCCGTTGTCCTTTGAGGAGGAAACTGGTAAAATGATTTTATCTTACGAAAACAAAACGAGGTGCACACATGTTAAAAGATGATATGTCAGAAATTTTAGTATCAGAAGAACAATTACAAGAAACAATCAAGAAATTAGGTGCTACGTTAGCGGAAGATTACCGTGGGAAAGATCCGTTAGTCATTTGTATTCTTAAGGGTGCTATTTTCTTTATGGCAGATTTAGTTCGTGCGATGGACTGTAACTTAGAAATTGATTTCATGGATGTATCTAGTTATGGAAATGAATTTGAGTCAAGTGGTGAGGTTCGTATTTTAAAAGACCTAAGTCAAAGCGTTAAAGATCGCCATGTGATTATCGTAGAAGATATTATCGATACTGGACGTACTTTAAAACACGTAGTTGAATTATTAAAACACCGTCAAGCGGCAAGTGTAAAAGTAGTGACTTTATTAGATAAACCAGAACGTCGTGAAGAAGCCATCGAAGCAGATTATGTTGGAATTGAAGTTCCAAATAAATTTGTTGTAGGTTATGGATTGGACTTCAAACAATTTTATCGTAATCTCCCTTGTATCGGCGTATTGAAACCAGAATTCTACGAAAATTAAGAATGAGTTAAACTATTCGTCAATAAAAGTCAAATATGTTATGATGGAGCGGTAGTTAAGAATACTATCGTTCTTCTTTTTTAAGAAGATGAGGAGGTCCAATGAATACAAATAATAACCGATCAATTTTTAGATCAAGTTTACTATATATACTTATTTTCGGAGCGATTGTCATTTTTGTAGGAATGTTCAATGGTAATTCGAAAGGCCCTGTAGCAGATATTTCTTATACAGAATTTATGCAAAGTTTGAAAAAAGGCGAAATTAAAGAATTAAAAATGCAATATTCAAACTCTGTTTATACGATTACTGGGGAATATACAGATCCTAAGGAACAAACTACAGAGGAAGCTAAAAATCAAAATGGATTATCGATTTTTGATAATCGCTCTACAAAGAGTACACAATTCAAAACAACAGTATTGCCAAATGACTCTACTGTAAAAGAAATTAATGAAGCCGCTCAAGCAAAAAATACAAAAGTTGAATCTTTACCAGAAAGTTCTACAGGAGTATGGATTGCGGCTCTTATCCAAGTGGTTATTCCACTGGGGATTTTAGGATTCTTGCTTTATAGCATGTTTATGAGCCAAGGTGGCCAAGGCGGACGTAACAATCCGATGAATTTCGGTAAGAGCCGTGCAACCAATCAGAAGAAACAAAACGTAAAAGTACGGTTCTCTGATGTAGCCGGTGCTGAAGAAGAAAAACAAGAGCTTGTGGAAGTAGTGGAATTCTTAAAAGACCCACGTAAATTTACAGCGCTTGGTGCTCGTATTCCTGCCGGGGTACTTCTTGAGGGCCCTCCAGGAACAGGGAAAACCCTTCTTGCAAAAGCCGTTGCCGGTGAAGCAAACGTACCTTTCTTCTCGATTTCAGGTTCTGAATTCGTAGAAATGTTCGTAGGGGTTGGGGCAAGCCGTGTGCGTGATTTATTCGAAAACGCGAAGAAAAATGCTCCAGCAATTATCTTTATCGATGAAATCGATGCCGTTGGTCGTCAACGTGGTGCCGGAATGGGTGGCGGACACGACGAACGTGAACAAACATTAAACCAATTACTAGTTGAAATGGACGGGTTCGAAGGAACAGAGGGAATCATCGTGATTGCCGCAACAAACCGTTCAGACGTATTAGACCCAGCCTTACTTCGTCCAGGACGTTTTGACCGTCAAATCTTAGTAGGTCGTCCAGATGTGAAAGGCCGTGAAGCGATTCTGAAAGTACATGCACGCAATAAGAAACTTGCAAAAGACGTGGACTTAAAAGTAATTGCGCAACAAACTCCAGGATTCTCTGGTGCTGAACTTGAAAACTTATTAAACGAAGCAGCTTTAGTAGCCGCTCGTCGTGATAAAACAGCCATTGACGCATTAGACGTGGATGAAGCACATGATCGTGTAATTGCTGGTCCAGCGAAGAAAGATCGTGCTATCAGTAAGAAAGAACGCGAAATGGTGGCTTACCACGAGGCAGGTCATACAATTGTTGGTATGGTCTTAAGCGATGCACGTGTGGTTCATAAAGTAACGATTGTCCCTCGTGGACGCGCTGGCGGGTATGCGATTATGCTTCCAAAAGAAGATCGTTTCTTAATGACAAAAGAAGAATTATTCGAACAAGTAGTTGGACTTCTTGGTGGTCGTGCTGCTGAAGAATTTATCTTTGGCGTGAAGACTACAGGAGCAAGTAACGACTTTGAACAAGCAACAGCTATCGTTCGTAGCATGATTACAGAGTACGGAATGGTGGACGAATTAGGAACGGTTCAATACGAAGGAAATCATCAAGTATTTATCGGACGTGACTATGGTCAAACAAAAGCTTACTCAGATCAAGTGGCCTTTGAAATCGACAATGCAGTACGTCGTATTATGAAAGAAGCTCATGAAAAAGCTCTTCAAATTCTTGAAGAACATAAAGAACAATTAGAATTAATTGCTCAAAAACTTCTAGAATTAGAAACATTAGATGAACGTACCATCAAATCACTTTTTGAAACAGGTGAAATGCCAGCTACAATCGTGGAAGATGAATATCCAAGCGAATCAGAAGCGGCAAGTTTTGAAGAAACAAAAAAAGCCTTAGCAAAACGTGATGCAGAACAAGCAGAAGGTAAAGAGATTCCTGAAGAGGACGAGGAAGTGGAAGTTGCAGATGTAACTGAAGCTCCAAGCGAACTTGAGGATGAAAACAAAGAAGAATAATAGAAAGAAAAAGAGAGCTGAGGCTGTTGTCACAGCTCTTTTCTTTTAAAAAAGGAGAAACAAATGGCAGATTCATTATTAAAAGTATTAGCATTCAATGATGAGGTTAAAGCCGTTGCTATGGTGGCAACAGATGCTATCGCCCAAGCCCAACGCAGACACGATACTTGGAGTTCTGCAACAGCAGCGCTTGGACGTACCATCATCGGAACACAATTATTAGCAAGCAGTTTAAAAGGGGACGAACGCATCACGGTTCAAGTGAATGGTGATGGCCCTGGCGGAAAAATCATGGCCGATGCGAATGGCCGCGGGGAAATGCGTGGTTATATCACGAATCCTCATGTCAGCCTCGAGTTAAACGACAAAGGAAAATTAGATGTCCGTGGGGTTGTTGGAACAAATGGAACGATTACCGTCCTCAAAGACTTAAATATGAGAGAACCGTTCTCTGGTCAAGTGCCCATCGTGGACGGGGAACTCGGAATGGACTTTACGTATTACTTAGCAGTTTCAGAACAAATTAACGGAGCTGTTGGAGTATCGGTTCTTGTCAATCCAGATGAAACGGTTCGTGCAGCAGGTGGCTTTATGATTCAATTATTACCAGGGGCTAGCGAAGCGACAATTTCAGAAATCGAACGTCGTATTAACGAGATTCCAATGGTTTCAAAATTGATTGACCAACAAGAACAACCGCGCGATATTTTAAATCGACTACTCGGAGAAGAGAATATTCGTGTGTTAGAAGAGATGCCGGTGAAGTTCCATTGCGGCTGTACGCGTGAACGTTTCAGTGCAGGATTGATGTCGATTGGAGTAGATGACTTACAACATCTCATTGACGAAGATCACGGTGCAGAAGTGGTGTGTCATTTCTGTGGAGAAAAATATCATTTCGAAGAAGCAGAATTACAAGGTTTAATCGATGAAATTAAAGCGAAACGCGAAGAGGCAGACGCTTAATCATTAAGGTTTAAGAGAGTGAGAAGAGGTGCTTCCATTTCTTCTCACTCTTTTTCTATTTTCAGCCGTTAAAGATATACAAATAAAGAAAAACTTAGTATAATACATACATAATACAAATGAGGTATATAGATGTTTAAACGGATTTTTGCTCGAATGAAAGGCATTTTAATGTTATTTGCAGGGAGTATCGCTCTCTTACCAATTACTCTAATGCTTGATTTTAAAACATTTGAACAATTTAATTTTTACCATGATGTCGACGTTTGGAGTCATCCAATTCTCTTAGTGCAGCTAGCAATGGTAGTTATCGTGCTCCTTCTGTTAGGGCAAGTCATCGGATTATCGGTGAAATATTATTTCGCATTTAAGAAATTAGATGTGCTCTTCCCGAATAACGAATCGGAACGAAAAGACTTTAAAGAAAAAGCAGACTATGTCGATGAAAAATTTGAAGCGATGATTGTAGATGGAGTGCTGATCTTTTACGGAAGACATTTTACAGTGATTCCGCTAAAAGAATTAAAAGAAATTCATCTGTATCGTACGCGTACAGGACGCCGTGTGTATTATGGAATCAAGTTCATGTTTAAGAAAAAAAGACCTTCCTTTATTCCAAATACGTATGGAAAGACACTAGAAGACAAGTATCGTCTCGTTCGAAAAGTGAATTACTTCGTCCCAGTTAAGATTAGGGACGATTGGAAAAATATCAATAGAAAGTAGGAAAAAAGTGCATAAAGGGTATGTGAGAAGAACGTTCTCTCTAGCGGGGGCTGCTCTTTTCTTAACAATGTTGGGGCTTTTCTTTCTCTTTGGAACCGTGAAAGGATACATGGGGGGAGAGGCGCTCTATAAGATGGGGGATATTTATCATTTGAATGATGCTGGGACTTCCGTTTCGATTCGTGTGTTGGATATAGACTCAGAGGCCCTCACTTACGATGGAAAAGAATATTACTTAGTAAAGCATGAAAAAGGGGTTACGCCACTTCAAGCGCAAGCCAAAGACATTCAACAGTTGTTGGATTTGAAAAAAGCGAATCCAAATGACTGGGAGCCTTTAAAGCAAGAGAATATTTATTTAAATGTTCGAGTAACGCCAGCAGTAACAAAGGGGCGTAGAGGGAGTAAGACTGTCCATATACCGGCAGTATTGATAGAAGCCTTTACAAGACAATATCGGAAGGGGCCTCTCTTACCGACAGAAGACGCTATACCGCTGGACTTCCTTCATTATTTAACTCTTACATCCACTACAAATCGTTTATTGGAGACGGTAGTGACTCTTTTTGTGTTTCTAATAGCGTTAGTATTCTTTTACGCTAGCTATAAACGAGTACTTTCATTGAAGGAACAATACGAGGTGTTTGATAAAGAGTTTCCGCGATATGCAGGGCAGATGAAGGCTTTAGCGCTGGATGCAGATTATCATGATCCTAAGCTAAAAATACTAGTGAAGGATCATAAATTAGTCTGCTATAATAACGATTTTAGAGTGATTAAGCTGCGGGAAGTACGAAATATTGAAGTTCGTCGCCAACAGGTAAAAAACAGTATCAGTTATGCCATCGATTTTGGATTTGGTGGGAATAAAAAAGTAACCATTCAATTGAAGGAACGTCCAGTGAACATTCGCCAATTAGTGGAGTATCTAAATAAAAAAGAAAGAACCAAAATATCGCTACCGTATCAATGGTATCAATGGTATTAGGTATATGGTTCATAGAAGATGAATCAATGATTTTAATAGAAAGCAGGGTTTAAAATGCATAAAGGATTTGGAAGAAGAACAGGACCTATATGGGTTGTAGTAGCGATAATGGCTGATTATTGCACGTGCAGGATTCAAATCGTTTCAGAGTGCGGAAGACTTATACAAAGCCAATGAGGTTTACTATGTCAACGATAAAGGTTCGTCAGTAGCGATTAAAGTAATGGATATTGATCCAGAACCGCTGGTGTTAAATGGACACAACTATTATTTGGTGAAACATGAACGAGGCGTTGCGGTTTTTGAGGCAAAATCAGATGAATTGAGCAATGTTTTAGAAGCAAAGAAAGCTGCCGGAAACGCAGAGAATGCACTCGAAGCATCTAATCTTTATTTGAGCGTTCGTGTCACTCCTGAAACGAGTAAACGTAGAGGGCGCACAACAATAGTGAATGTGACGCCTGAGATGAAAGATACCTTTTACAAGAAATATAAAGAGAGCCCGCTGTATTCGGAAAATACTAAGACGAAAATCGATGAATCCAGAATCTTGACGTTGACCACTTCTAAAGATCAATGGGGAGACTCAGCACTGACGTTTATCATGCTTGCCATTGTGCTTGGTCTTATCGGGTTCCAAATTTATCAAACACGTCGCTTGAAGGCGCAATATGTACGTTTTGATGCGTACTTCCCTGATTATGCGAACAATATGAAGCAGTTATTAGATGATGCGGAATACGTTGATCCAAAACTCAAGATTCTTGTGATGGAAGGCATTCTTGTAAGCTACGACATTAACTTTACGGTCATCGACTTATCAGAAGTCAGCAAGGCTTTCTTAGTTTTTGAAAACAGACGAAAAGGCGGCAAGAAGGTTCATCTACGCTTTGAATATCCAGACAAGAAACAGGACTCGATTCTCTTTAGAAGACAATTATTACGTCTCAAAGAGCTTGTGGAATATTTAAACGAAGAATACAACTTAGGATTGAAATTGGATTTTAGACTCCTAGGATAAGAAATAGAAATTGAAGGTGGAATATTTTTGCATAAAGGAATTTTAAGACGAACATGGGGAATGTGGATACTCACGGTCCTGTTAGGATTAGTAGTGGCAATGGTGGGGATTGTAGTTTCGTTTGGCTTTATGAGTGGACGTGAATTATACGAACATGGAATCATTTATGAAATGGAAAAAGATTCATCGTCTAGTTCGATTAAAGTGTTAGATATTGACCCAAGTCCGCTAGAGATAGACGATGAAACATATTATTTAGTGAAACATAATTATGGAGTATCGTTCTTAAAAACAGATACTTCCGAAATCAAACAAATTCTAGAGTTTAAACAGGCGCTTCCGGATAAAACGAACGCGCTCGCCACATCAGACTTCTACTTGAATATACGTGTAGTTAATGAGAAAGAGAAAAAAGGGAAATCTAGCGTCAAAACAAATATTACGCAAGAAATGAAGGAAAGATTTGAAGAAAAATTAAAACTGAGCCCACTTTCGGTGCAGGTGACTCTCGATAAATTGGATAAAACTCATTATTTAACCATTACGAATAATGCAGATAGATTTTTCGACATCGTGATGTTAATGGTGGTCATCGTGTTTTTTGTTATTGTATTGGTGTGGCAAATCGTTCGCGTTCGTCAAATAAAAAAACACTATGCTCGTTTTGATGAGCTGTTCCCTGACTATCAAGACGATATGAAACGTTTATTGGATGATGCGGAGTATCTTGATGATCAACTTGGGGTACTTGTCAAAGATGGAATTTTGGTTTCTTTTGGGACGGAGTTCAGAGTAGTAGACTTAGAAAAAGCAGTCAGTGCATCCGTTATTCGTCAAAAATCAAAATGGGGCGCGAAATATCAATTTTCGTTCTTCAATGAAGGCCGTAAGCCAGTAGAAAAAGTTCCACTTGGTAATTTACAGGACAATATCATTGATTTAGTCCATTATTTAAGAGAAATTTGCTCATATAATGTTTATATTCAATTTTAAAAAAATAAAATATTTTTTATGGTACGCAAAACAGTCTACGATTTGTTCGTGGGCTGTTTTGTTGTGTAGAAACCTTTTGATACTGCGGGTTTAGATCTGCAATAGGAACATTAATTCGGTCACAAACAAGTTAAAAAGTTAACAAATGATAACCATAAAAAGAGTCGAATGTTCATTATTTAGTGATATGATGAACATATCAAATCAAAGGACGTGATCTTATGGATTTCACAGGTAAAGTTGCCATTGTCACTGGTGGGGCAAATGGTATTGGTAAAGAAATCGTTCGCGGTATCGTAGAAGGTGGCGGTTTTGTAGTCATTGCAGATATTAATGAAGCTGCAGCAAACAAAACTGTTGAAGAATTCGGGCCAGAACACACAAGCTTCAAATACATGGATTTAGGAAATCATGAATCTATCGTAAAAAGCATGAATGAAATTTTAGCAGAACACAAAGTCGATATTTTAGTGAACTGCGCTGGGGTGATTAGTGCAAAACCATTCGATCAATTAACATACGAAGAATGGGAAAGAACAATCCGTATCAATCTTTCAGGATGCTTCTCAACGATTAGCACCATTTTCCCACACTTTATCGAAAACAAGGGTGGACGTATCGTAAACGTTTCTTCCGTTGCCGCTAAATTGGGTGGTGGACTTTTAGGGACTGCTGCTTATGCTTCTTCTAAAGCTGGTTTAAATGGTTTAACTAAAGCCGTTGCTAAAGAAGGCGGTAAATACAATATCGCATGTAACGCTGTATGCCCTTCATTCACTCGTACAGATATGACGACAGTATTATCAGAAGATAAAGAAAAGAGCCAAAAAGTAATTAGCATGATCCCTCTTGGACGTCGTGCAGAACCAGTTGAAATCGCTCAAATGATTCTCTTCTTCGCAAGCGACCTTGCAAGCTTTGTAACAGGGGAAATCGGTGACTGCGATGGCGGTATCACATTAGATGGCTGATTTTAGCTAGTTTCTTATTCCAAATCAGAGAAGGACTGTGAACAGTATGAAAAAGATTAAAATTCCTGGGGATACAATCATTATTCCAATGTTTATTGGATGTGTGATAAATACGTTTTTCCCTCAAGTATTACAAATTGGTGGATTTACCACTCCAATCGTGAAAGGTGCTGGACCACTTGTTGGGGCATTCCTCTTCATTATCGGGGGGACCATTTCTCTTAAAAACACACCAAAAGCCGTTGGACGTGGGGCAGCGATTATTTTAGCGAAAATTGCGGTATCTGTAGTCTTAGGGTTGTTGGTCGCGAAAGTATTCAATGACAACTTCCTCGGACTTAGCGCTGTTGCCGTTATTGGTGCCATTTCTGTAGCTAATAATGCCATGTATGCGGGGATTGTAGATGTATACGGGGACGAAATCGATGCTGGAGCCGTTGGGATTACAACCTTGAGTGTTGGCCCAATGGTAACAATGGCCGTATTAAGTAGTGCCGGCCTTGCAAACATCTCGATTTGGAACTTAGTCGGAACGGTATTACCACTTGTGTTAGGGATTGCGTTAGGAAATGCCTTCCCTTACATGAAAAAAGTACTCTCAAATGGGATTACGGCTATCATTATCGTCGTTGGTTTCTGTTTAGGGGCAAATATGAGCTTTGGTCAAATCCTTGAAGGAGGTCTACCTGGTATTTTACTAGGGGTGATTACTACACTCGTTGGGGGTATTGCCTCCATCGCCGCAGACCGCTTAACAGGTGGGAACGGGGTTGCCGGTGCTGCCATCTCAAGTACAGCAGCCAGCGCTATTGCTACACCAGCTGCACTTTCAGCAGTGGATGCAACGTTCAAAGGAATTGAAGCAACCGCAACGACTCAAATTACCGCTTCAGTAATCGTAACAGCGATTTTAACTCCAATCTTAACAGCGTATATCGCTAAAAAATTCGGAAACAAAAAAGAAGCTGAAGTACAAGAAGCTTAATCGTATTTAAAAAGTGAAACCACCTCGGATTTTTCCGAGGTGGTTTTTGTTTTCCCTTGAGTGTAACAATAATGTTACGTAACAAAAATTTTACAACTCAATAAGTTGGGTTGTATCAAAATTGATACAAAAAGAGTAGAGTGTATCATGCATGATACACTCTGAATTCTGTGAGCCTTTCACCTGAATTTTTGCACAAAAAAGAACCTCAAAAACTGAATGGAAATCTTTTGAATTCTATAGTGAGAGCAGTAGTGAGTGTAACCAATGTGAATTACAGACCGTTTTACGGCCTGTTTGAAGCTTGGTAGGGTTGAGACCTTGGCTCAACCCGATACAACTACTGCCATCACTATGAGGATATTTAAAAGATTGCAATGAAGTTTTGAGGTTCGTGTTTTTAAAATGAATTACGCTTCACCGAAAATGCCTGTTGAAAGGTAACGTTCGCCTGTATCTGGTAATAGAACGACAACAGATTTGCCTTTTCCTAAGCGTTTTGCCACGCGTAAAGCGGCAGTTACAGCAGCTCCAGAAGAAATACCAGCAAGGATACCTTCTTTAGCAGCTAAGTTTTTCGCTGTTTCAATCGCATCGTCACTTGTTACAAGTTCAAAACCGTCGATCACATCACGGTCGATAATGCTTGGTTCAAAACCAGCAGAAATTCCTTGGATGCGGTGTTTTCCTTTTTGGCCTTTAGAAATAAATGGCGCTTCTTCAGGTTCAACCCCGATAATTTCAACGTCTTTATTGACTTCTTTTAAGGCACGGCCAACACCTGTGATTGTACCACCAGTACCGATACCACTGATATAAGCATCTGGTGTTTTGCCGTCGAAGGCTTTAATAATTTCTTGCCCAGTTGTTTGATAGTGGATAGCTGGGTTTGCTTCGTTGTCGAATTGACGTGCCCAGAAGTAGCCAGGTTGTGCAGCGAGTTCTTCAGCTTTCGCAACGGCAGCGCCGAATCCATCCGCAGCAGGCGTTAATAAGACTTCTGTACCGTATGCTTTCATTAATTGACGGCGTTCGATAGACATGGATTCAGGCATAATTGTAATGACCTTGTATCCTTTTGCAGCGCCGACTAGTGAAAGTCCTACACCTGTATTTCCACTTGTTGCTTCGATGATTGTGTCGCCAGGTTTTAGCGAGCCATCTTTCTCAGCTGTTTCGATGATGTTTAAAGCGATACGATCTTTGACAGATCCACCGGCGTTAAACGACTCGACTTTTACATATACATCTGCAGAATCGTCTGAAACTAAACGGTTTAGTTTCACAAGGGGAGTGTTCCCGATTAATTCTGTGATAGTTTCTACTGATTTGACCATAAATGATCCCTCCATAAAGTTAGACTGGGCAACTTTAAGGGTTGCTTGGTTCTAATTGTAACTGGGAATGAGTAGGTGCACAATAGTTTTTTATAAAAAAACAAAAAAAGTATAGAAAATTCACTTTAGTTATGATACACTACCCTCTAGCAAGGGCTTTTAAACTCATCCAGAGAGGTGAGAAAGGCTAAGAACAAGTTTATTAGACTAGCCCTACGCTTAATAACATAGGGCTTTTTGTGTGCACAAAAACGCCCGGAAAAGAGGGGAAAATGGAGTTACAAACTTCAAAAGTCGATCTGTTGTTGGATGTGGATCAAAAACCGGATCTCGTGCCTGGCTTGTTTTTAAGTCTTCAGCACGTGTTTGCGATGTTTGGTGCCACGGTTTTAGTGCCGTTAATATTGGGGATGCCAGTATCGGTTGCTTTATTTGCGTCGGGATTAGGAACACTAATCTATATGGTAGCGACGCAATTTAAAGTACCTGTTTACTTGGGATCCTCTTTTGCTTTTATTACGGCCATGCAGTTTGCAATGGCGCAAATGGGCGGAAGTCCAGATGCAGCTCAGACAGGGGTAGTGTTAGTCGGATTACTTTATGTGGTAGTGGCAATTTTAGTGAAGTTACTAGGAACGGGATGGATTAACCGTATTTTACCACCGATTGTCATTGGACCGATGATTATTGTGATTGGTCTAGGCCTGGCAAACAGTGCTGTTAAAAATGCAGGCTTTGTTGTGGATGGAGACTGGAAACCAATGTTCGTGGCGGTAGTGACCTTCCTTATTACAGCATTTATTAATACAAAAGCAAAAGGTTTCTTGAAAATTATCCCATTCTTATTTGGGATTATCGGTGGATATATCGTAGCCATCTGCTTTGGTCTAGTAGATTTCACAAAAGTAATAGAAGCTCAATGGATTGCTTTGCCAGAGTTATACTTGCCGTTCGATACAAATGGGCTTTTCAATCAGTATCATTTATATTTCGGTCCGGAAACATGGGCGCTTCTACCAGTAGCTGTTGTGACGATTGCAGAACACATTGGAGACCATACCGTACTCAGTCAAATTTGCGGGAAGCAATTCTTGAGTGATCCAGGTTTACACCGTACCTTAATCGGAGATGGCGTAGCAACTGCTGTGTCTGCCTTTCTAGGAGGTCCAGCGAATACGACTTATGGTGAAAATACTGGGGTTGTGGGGTTAACACGTATTGCATCCGTATCCGTCATTCGTAATGCAGCGATTATCGCAATTCTCCTCAGTTTCTTTGGTAAATTCACGGCCTTAGTTCGTACGATTCCAAATGCGGTACTTGGAGGAATGGCGATTCTCTTATACGGGGTTATTGCTTCCAATGGGTTGAAAGTGTTAATTGAAAAACAAGTAGACTTCCGTCAAGTACGTAACTTAATTATTGCAAGTTCCATGTTAGTACTAGGATTGGGTTCTGCGGTATTACAATTAGGACCAGTAACGTTATCAGGTACAGCTCTTTGTGCCATTGCAGGAATTCTGCTCAATCTCATTTTACCTCACGAAAAAGTAGAAGATAACGAATAATTATCATAAAAAATATATCAAGAAAAGCACTGAAGACATGAATACGTGATGTCTTCAGTGCTTTTTTGACGGTTTAGTTCAAAAATACAGCATTTATATAAAAAAATTAATAATAAATCTGATTAATTACAATGGAAGTAAATTTTTTAGAGTGATTTTATTAATAAAAGAAGCTTAAATTACTTGCGCCAATGGATATATACTCTTATATTATATAAGTAATGTAGTTAAAATTATTTACAAAAATATATAAAAATGACTGTTTTTGACCGTTTTAAACCGAATCGGTCAAGAAAATTAGCAGATTGATACATTTAGGAGGAACTGCATGCTTACTGAAAAGAGAAGAAGAATTATTTTAGATTTATTAGACAAGGAAGATACAGTTCACCTAAAGGATTTAATGGAGGCTCTCCAGGCTTCTGAATCCACTATTCGACGCGATCTTTCTTTATTAGAAGAAGAAGGAACCCTGATTCGTATCCATGGTGGTGCTAAAAGAGTGTATTCAAAAGAATTTGAACCGACCACCAAAGAAAAAGAACGTTCAAATCGAAGAGAAAAAGAGTGTATTGGTCGCTATGCAGCCTCTTTAGTAACGAACGGCGAAACGATTTATATGGATGCAGGGACAACGACTTTAAGAATGATTCCGCATTTAGAAGGAAAAGATGTCACGGTGATTACAAATGGGGTACAGCAGGCCCATCTTCTTGCAGACTATGGAATCAAAACGGTGTTATTAGGCGGTCAAGTAAAGGTAGAAACGAGTGCAGTTATTGGAACTCTTGCTCAAAACCAACTCAGAGAATATTTCTTTAAAAAAGCGTTTCTCGGGATGAATGGAGTCGATCTCAGTTATGGGTATACAACGCCGGATGAGGAAGAAGCTCAAATTAAAAAAATTGCCATTAGTAAGAGTAATCATGCTTATGTTTTGGCGGATTCTAGTAAATTTGCTAAAGTAAGTTTATGTAAGGTTGCTGATTTTCATCAAGTAACCATGGTAACAAACACGACGAAAGAGCAAGCGGACTTACGTTACCGTATGGCTGGTAGCATTCGTCTTGTTGAAATGGACGCATAAAAGAGGAGAGATAGCATGATTTACACGATTACGTTTAATCCAGCAATTGACCTTGTTGTAAAAGTTCCTAATTGTGAACTAGGCACATTAAACCGTTCTGTGGAAGAAAATTACGTTGCAGGCGGTAAAGGAATTAATATGTCGGTAATCCTAAAACGATTAGGGTTTGATAATACAGCCACTGGGTTTTTAGCAGGTTTTTCAGGAAACTTCATCAAAGAAGCTCTCCAATCCGAAGGTATCGGGACAGACTTTATTCAAATCGATGGAGTCACTCGAATTAATCTAAAGTTGAAGAGTAATGAAGAAACGGAAATTAATGCAAATGGACCGGTTGTAACCAAGGACGATTTTGGACGTCTAGTGACCTATTTTGAAGACCGACTTCAAGAAGGGGATGTTGTATTTTTAGCAGGGAATGCAGGAAATGGAATGGACCATTCGGCTTATACGACCATTGCTAAATTATGTGACGAAAAAGGGGTCAAACTAGTCCTCGATACAACAAAGGATTTACTGACCAAATGTCTTCCATACCATCCGTTTATCATTAAACCAAATCATCATGAATTAGGTGAGATTTTCGGGGTAACGATTGAGACAGAAGAACAAATTGTAGATTATGCAAAACAATTACAGCAAATGGGGGCTAGAAATGTACTGATTTCTCGCGGTGGTGATGGCGCAATGCTTATCACAGAAACTGGAGAAGTGTACACATCGAATGTTCCGAAAGGGACACTTGTGAACTCTGTAGGCGCAGGGGACTCAATGCTTTCTGGTTTCATGGCAAAATTTATCGAAACAGGCGATTATGCAGCAAGCTTGAGGCAAGGAGCTGCGACTGGAAGTGCGACAGCCTTTTCTGTAGGAATTGCTGAAAAAGCATTTATTGAAGAGCTATTACCACAAGTTGTGGTTACGAAACAGTAAGAGTGAAGGTGACGAAAATGAAATTATCAGATTTGTTTATTAAAGAAGCCATGGATTTACATCTAACGACTTCAACTAAAAAAGAAACGTTACAGCATTTAGCAGGGAATTTTGCAAGCCTTGGTAAAGTAAGTGATGTGGATGCTTACGTGGCAGCTCTAGAAGCTCGTGAAGCGCAATCTACCACTGGTGTAGGTGACGAAATTGCCATTCCTCACGCACAACACGAATCCATTACGCAAGCTGCGATTGTTTTTGGACGTAGCGAACAAGGAATTGAATGGGAATCGTTTGACGGCCAACCTGCAAAATTAATCTTCATGATTGCGGCTCCAGCAGGGGGCGGAGGCGAGCACCTGCAAGCCTTAGCAAAACTATCATCAGTATTAATGAATCCTGAAGCAAAAGCAGCCTTACTTCAAGCAGGGGATTCTGATGAAGTGGTTGAAGTCTTTAAAAAATTTGAAGAACCACAAGAAGAAGCCGTTGAAGAAGTAGCAGAAGAAGCAGCGCCATCAAACGACGATGTGTATATTTTAGCGGTCACAGCTTGCCCAACAGGAATCGCACATACCTTTATGGCCGAAGAAAAATTAAAACAAGCCGGAAAAACGGCTGGGTACAAAATTAAAGTAGAAACAAACGGACAATCTGGTATCGGCAACCGTTTAACAAAAGAAGATATCGAGCGCGCAACAGCAGTCATTGTTGCAGCGGACAAACAAGTCGAAATGGCTCGTTTCGACGGCAAGCCCGTCATCATCACTAAAGTAGCGGATGGAATCAACAAAGCGGACGAATTAGTAGCTCGTGCAGCTAAAGCGGATGCGCCAATTTACCACGCTAGTGAAGATGCGAATGCCACAGAAGAAAGCGTAGAAGGCGAGTCTCTTGGCCGTCAATTCTACAAACACTTAATGAATGGTGTGTCACACATGTTACCATTCGTTGTTGCTGGTGGGATTTTAATCGCTGTTTCATTCTTCTGGGGAATTACTTCCTTTGATGTGAAGGATACAGCAAATTATAACCCTATTGCTGAAGCAATCTTCCGTATGGGTAAATTAGCCTTTGCGATGATGCTTCCAATGTTAGCAGGTTTTATCGGACAATCGATTGCGGATCGTCCCGGTTTAGTGGTCGGTTTCATGGGTGGGGTATTTGCGAACCCTGCTTTATTCACAGATTTTGCAACTGGCGGAGTTTTTGCTGAAGGATATGTTTCTTCTGGATTCCTAGGAGCGCTCATTGCAGGGTTCTTAGCCGGCGGAATTATTTCGTTCCTAAAATTTGCTTTCTCATGGTTACCAAAATCATTAGAAGGATTAAAACCAATTTTCTTATTCCCTGTATTCGGGGTTCTTATCATGGGTGCTTTAATGTTATTCGTGATCAATGGACCAATGGGTGCAGTGATGAATGGCTTAACAAACTTCTTAGCAAATGTTCCGAGAGAATTTGGCATGGTATTAGGATTTTTAGTGGGAGCTATGATGGCTATTGATATGGGTGGCCCAATCAATAAAGCAGCTTATGTAACAGGAACTGCCTTAGTGACAAGCGCTGGTGCAGCAGGGTCAGACGTGATGGCTGCAGTAATGGTTGGTGGAATGGTTCCTCCTTTAGCGATTGCAATTGCTGCAACACTTAATAAAAACTTATTTACAGAAGCAGAAAGAAACAGTGCATATGTAAACTATGTAATGGGTGCTGCATTCATTACAGAAGGTGCAATTCCGTTTGCAGCGGCACATCCTTTACAAGTCATTCCTTCATTGGCATTTGCTTCAGGTGTATCTGGTGCGTTATCAATGGCGTTTGGTATTGTTAGCCGTGTTCCTCATGGTGGGTTATTCGCTGCGTTTGTAAATGGTGTTTCAAACCCATTAGCATTCGTTTTAATTTGGCTTGTTGGTGGAATTATCGGTGCACTATTGTTAAATATCACCTTATCTAAAAAAGCAAAATAAAAAGTGAATTAAGGCTTCTAAGGTTTTTCATTAGGAGCTTTTTGTTTGTTCATCAGAAAAAATCTGCAAAAATTGAGCTTAAGGATTGCAAAAGAGGAAAGTAGAGGGTATATTTAAAACAGTTAAATAAATAGAAAATACAAAGGGGTGCCTCTATGGCTGAGATGTATGTACAAACCCTTGAACCTGTTACGTTAATACGTGCGTAGGAATTGTATTCGATTTCGAAGTTAGTTGGAGTCTCTTTGTGTTTTCAAGAAAACGAAGGAGGCTCTTTTTTTAATGAAGAGAAATGTTTTAATTTGGGTAGAGGTTGCGATTATCGCTGCACTCGCAATGGTACTATCATTTGTACCAAAACTAGCAGGTTGGTTTTCACCATCATGGGGAGCAATTATTCTTGTTATTTTTTCACTCCGTAGAGGATTGACACCTGGTTTGGCTGCTGGACTTTTATGGGGATTGATTCACTTCCCTCTAGGAAAAGTATCATTCTTATCTGTAGAACAAGTATTGATTGAATATATCATTGCATTTACAGTTATGGGTCTTGCTGGTTTAGTATATGGACCTTTCCAAAAAGCATTGAAAAATGATAAATTTTCTTCTGCAATTGTATGGTCAGGGATCGCAGCATTATTAGGAGTAGGTGTGCGCTACTTCGTTCATTATATCGCTGGAGTGTTATTCTGGGGGCAATATGCTCCAGAAGGAACAAGTCCATGGGTATACTCATTATCTGTTAACGGGACAGCAGGGGCTGGAACATTTTTAGTAGTTATGGTTGCATGCATCTTGTTGATTCGTCAAAAAAAAATATGGATAGCAAAATAGGGAAATTGTGCTTTCCGAGTCCTGGTTTAACCTGAAACCAGGGCTCTTTTTGTTGGAAAAGAAAGAGTAAGACACTTCGTACCTTCAAATAACTCTATAGTAGTCATTAGTGCTGTACCGACCTGAGCCTAGGTCTCAGGTCTAACGAGCTTCAAACTGACACTAGGAATGAATTCCAAGTGTCAGTAATTCACATCGATTACAAACGCTACAATGACTACTATAGAATTTGAAGGCACTCGTTATTCTTACTCTTTTTTAGTAAAAGAACCTGGTTTTGGTTAAACCTTATAAAGGGTGATGGGCGGAGAAGGAGAAGAAGTGTGTGCCGTTTATTGAAGGCACTCGTTATTCTTACTCTTTTTCCGTAAAAGAACCTAGTTTCGGTTAATCATTTTATAGGGTAGCTGAAGAGCGGGAGTGTTTGACAGAAGCTCATTTCAATAGTAAAGTTAATGAAGAAAGAGGTGTTGGTATGGTAACAGAATGTGAAAAAATGAATGTCTCTCATGAGATATGGATGATGATTATGAAAATTTACAATGAGAATCTACGGACGTTTTCGATTTCATTAAAAGAATTAGGATTGAATCCAACACATTTTGAAGTTTTACATGTGATTTTTAGACAAGGAACAGTGGACCAAAAGACAATTGCCTCCACTTTGAACTTAACGCAGGGGAATATTACCCACTGTATTCACCATTTACAAAAATTAGAATTAATTACCATTGAGAAAAGTTGGAAAACAAAACATATATCACTGACAGAAAAAGGAAAACAGCAGCTTGATCAATTAATTCCTGCTCAGCATGAAATGATGGAATATACATTAAGAGGATTGAATTGCACGCAAAAACAACAATTGCGTGATTTGCTAATTTCATTTGAAAATACGTGTAAATCCTCAGTTTAAGTATAATTTAAATTGAAATCGTATCCTTATATAGGAGGGGAAACCATGAGAATTCTAGTAGCTGAAGATGAAATTGATTTAGCGGAAGCTCTGAAGATGATGCTCGAAATGCAAAAATATAGTGTAGAAATGGTCCATGATGGCGAAGACGCGCTTTTTTATGCGGAGTCTACGCCATATGATTTAATTTTATTAGATGTCATGATGCCTAAAAAGAATGGAATCGAAGTGGTCAGAGAATTACGTTCCAACGGGATTCATACACCGGTCCTGATGTTGACAGCAAAAAGTCAATTAGAGGATAAAGTGACTGGTCTTGAAGAAGGAGCGGATGATTATTTAACGAAACCTTTTGAAGGTGCTGAGTTGTTAGCGCGCGTGAAATCTTTACTACGTCGTCCGAATGTATTTGTGGCATCTGTTATGACACTAGGGAATGTTGAATTAAACCGAGATACCTTCACGATGATGACCTCTAAAGGGCAAGTATTATTAAATAATAAAGAATTTCAATTGATGGAATATTTTATGATGAATAGTAATCAAGTGCTTTCTACGGATTTAATTATGGAGAAAGTTTGGGGACTTGATTCAGAGGCCGAAATTAATGTCGTTTGGGTGAATATCTCATCGTTGCGAAAAAAATTAGCAACGATTGAGGCCGATGTAACGATTAGATCTGCTCGCGGACTGGGCTATCAATTAGTGGTTGAATCAGCAGCCAACTAAGCATCCTGTATATGTTTAGAAAAAGAAAAGGAGGAGCATATGTTTCGACAACTACAAAAAAGTTTTGTGAAGAGTGCCATGTTATCTTTTACAATCGTACTCTTTGTAGTCTTAGTGATTGTGAATGGGATAAACTACCGACAAACAATCGAACAAGTAGATCGTGTGGCAACGATGTTAGTTGAAAATAATGGAACGTTCCCAGATGCTCCATCCAATGAGGGGCCAAAAGAACACCCTTCACATGGAAAGCCAATTGGTCATGAATTTAGAAAAGATGACCAATTATCCACGCGCTATGCGTTTGTTAAAGTTGAAAATAATGAAGTAACTTCTGTAGATCAATCGCATTTAATCTCTGTAGAAGAATCAAGTTTAAAAGAGTCAGCTCTGCGATTGGTAGAGTCCAAATCCTTGAGTGGATGGGAAGGAAGTTTGCGTTACAAGCTTTCGGGTGAAGAATCATCTTTTATGGTCGTTTTTGTAGATGCGAACCGTGAAGTCCAACAAGTATGGCGCCTATTAATGGTAACCGGGGGAGTTTTTATCGCCTGTTTGATAATTGTTTATATTCTTGTCCGTGTCGTTTCTAAGAAAGCAATTCGACCATTTGTTGAGAATGTTGAACGCCAGCAACAATTTATTGCTAATGCGAGTCATGAGATTAAAACACCGCTGGCAGTCTTGTCAGCCAATACAGACGTTTTAGCGATGATGGGAACACAGGAAAAATTTGTCGATAGCAATAGAAGACAAATTAAACGATTGAATGCCCTAGTGGAGCAAATGCTACTTCTTTCTAGATACGACGAAGGGGAAGCAAGCACAACTAAAGAAAAAGTTGATTTAGTGGGTGTTACAAAAAATATCGTTGAAGAGATTCAACCGGTATTAGATGAAAAAGGACTTCAAGTTACATTTACCGGAAATGATTCCAGCGTGATGACAACAAATAAAGAAGCCATCACAGAATTAATTCGAATTTTATTAGACAATGCCATCAAGTATACAGTAGGAAGTTCTACGATTACGGTTGGTGCAAAAGAACATCAAATTTCGTTTGAAAACAATACTGAGCCAATTACAAAAGAACAAGTCAGTCAATTATTTGATCGATTTTACAGAGTAGACAGCTCAAGAAATCGTGCCACAGGTGGAAGTGGACTTGGACTTGCCATTGCAAAGAAGATTGCTGAAACCAATCAAGTCCGCTTGAGCGCCGAATTAATCAGCGACCATCAGATTCGCTTTGTCATTGATGGTGAAGAAAATGGATAACCGATTTGTTTACGAAGTTTTAGAAGTGGTAGGTGAAATTCCTAGAGGGAAAGTGGCTACCTATGGACAAATTGCTAGTCTTGTAGGACGACCGAAAAACGCAAGACTCGTTGGGAAAATTTTAAGTCAGGTGGAACTCTTTGGGGACTATCCTTGCCACCGAGTCGTTAATGCGAGTGGAAGACTTGTACCTGGATGGCTGGAGCAAAAGGAGTTATTAGAAACAGAAGGAATCCTCTTTAAAAGCCCAACAAATATATCGCTAAGAGAATATCAATGGAATCCTGAAGTGGATTAGCTCAATCTGAAGAAAAGATTGGGCTTTTATTTTTGGCTCTTTGTCAAATAGTGTTGATGAAGAA
>NZ_KV790854.1:0-3158 GCF_001807725.1 Granulicatella sp. HMSC31F03
AAAAGAGTTTTTTAACAAAACGCAACGCTATGCGACATTTAACCAACGGTTAAGTGAATAAGGGCGCACGGTGGATGCCTTGGTACTAGGAGCCGAAGAAGGACGGAACTAACACCGATATGCTTTGGGGAGCTGTAAGTAAGCTAAGATCCAAAGATTTCCGAATGGGGGAACCCAACACCTTTCATAGGGTGTTACCAATGAGTGAATACATAGCTCATTAGGAGGTACACGCAGGGAACTGAAACATCTCATTACCTGCAGGAAGAGAAAGAAAAATCGATTCCCTGAGTAGCGGCGAGCGAAACGGGAGGAGCCCAAACCAACGAGCTTGCTTGTTGGGGTTGTAGGACTAGAACGTGAGAAGACATCAAGATAGCAGAAGTGGTCTGGAAAGGCCCATCACAGAAGGTGACAATCCTGTACGCGACATCTTGACGAACTCTACTAGCATCCTGAGTACGGCGGGACACGAGGAATCCCGTCGGAATCCGCCAGGACCATCTGGCAAGGCTAAATACTACCTAGTGACCGATAGTGAACCAGTACCGTGAGGGAAAGGTGAAAAGAACCCCGGGAGGGGAGTGAAAGAGTACCTGAAACCGTGTGCTTACAAGTAGTCAGAGCCCGTTAATGGGTGATGGCGTGCCTTTTGTAGAATGAACCGGCGAGTTACGTTTACATGCGAGGTTAAGATGAAGAGTCGGAGCCGTAGCGAAAGCGAGTCTGAATAGGGCGTATGAAGTATGTGGACGTAGACCCGAAACCAAGTGATCTACCCATGTCCAGGTTGAAGGTGCGGTAAAACGCACTGGAGGACCGAACCAGGGCACGTTGAAAAGTGCTTGGATGAGGTGTGGGTAGCGGAGAAATTCCAATCGAACTTGGAGATAGCTGGTTCTCTCCGAAATAGCTTTAGGGCTAGCCTCGGAAGTGAGAATCGTGGAGGTAGAGCACTGTTTGGACTAGGGGCCCATCTCGGGTTACCGAATTCAGATAAACTCCGAATGCCATGTATTTATATCCGGGAGTCAGACTGCGAGTGATAAGATCCGTAGTCGAAAGGGAAACAGCCCAGACCACCAGCTAAGGTCCCAAAATATCTGTTAAGTGGAAAAGGATGTGGGGTTGCACAGACAACTAGGATGTTGGCTTAGAAGCAGCCATCATTCAAAGAGTGCGTAATAGCTCACTAGTCGAGTGACCCTGCGCCGAAAATGTAACGGGGCTAAACAGATTACCGAAGCTGTGGATTGGACCTTATGGTCCAGTGGTAGGAGAGCGTTCTAAGGGTGGTGAAGCATGACCGTAAGGACATGTGGAGCGCTTAGAAGTGAGAATGCCGGTATGAGTAGCGAAAGACGGGTGAGAATCCCGTCCACCGAATAACTAAGGTTTCCTGGGGAAGGCTCGTCCTCCCAGGGTTAGTCGGGACCTAAGGCGAGGCCGATAGGCGTAGTCGATGGACAACAGGTTGATATTCCTGTACTTCTATAAATCGTTTGAGCAATGGAGGGACGCAGGAGGCTAAGAAAAGCGTACGACTGGAAGTGTACGCCCAAGCAGTGAGTCGGCTGATGAGTCAAATGCTTATCACAGATGCGACAAGCTGTAACGGGGAGGGAAGTTTAGTACCGAAGTTTCTGATGTCACACTGCCGAGAAAAGCTTCTAGCAAGATTTATAGGACCCGTACCGCAAACCGACACAGGTAGTTGAGGAGAGAATCCTAAGGTGAGCGAGCGAACTCTCGTTAAGGAACTCGGCAAAATGACCCCGTAACTTCGGGAGAAGGGGTGCTGGTAGCAATACCAGCCGCAGTGAATAGGCCCAGGCGACTGTTTATCAAAAACACAGGTCTCTGCAAAATCGAAAGATGACGTATAGGGGCTGACGCCTGCCCGGTGCTGGAAGGTTAAGAGGAGAGGTTAGCGCAAGCGAAGCTTTGAATTGAAGCCCCAGTAAACGGCGGCCGTAACTATAACGGTCCTAAGGTAGCGAAATTCCTTGTCGGGTAAGTTCCGACCCGCACGAAAGGCGTAACGATCTGGGCACTGTCTCAACGAGAGACTCGGTGAAATTATAGTACCTGTGAAGATGCAGGTTACCCGCGACAGGACGGAAAGACCCCATGGAGCTTTACTGTAGTTTGATATTGAGTGTTTGTGTCACATGTACAGGATAGGTAGGAGCTGAAGAATCCGGGACGCCAGTTTCGGAGGAGGCAACGGTGGGATACTACCCTTGTGACATGACCACTCTAACCCGCACCCCTTACCGGGGTGGGAGACAGTGTCAGACGGGCAGTTTGACTGGGGCGGTCGCCTCCTAAAGTGTAACGGAGGCGCCCAAAGGTTCCCTCAGAATGGTTGGAAATCATTCGAAGAGTGTAAAGGCAGAAGGGAGCTTGACTGCGAGACCTACAAGTCGAGCAGGGACGAAAGTCGGGCTTAGTGATCCGGTGGTTCCGCATGGAAGGGCCATCGCTCAACGGATAAAAGCTACCCTGGGGATAACAGGCTTATCTCCCCCAAGAGTTCACATCGACGGGGAGGTTTGGCACCTCGATGTCGGCTCATCGCATCCTGGGGCTGAAGTCGGTCCCAAGGGTTGGGCTGTTCGCCCATTAAAGCGGTACGCGAGCTGGGTTCAGAACGTCGTGAGACAGTTCGGTCCCTATCCGTCGCGGGCGTTGGAAATTTGAGAGGAGCTGTCCTTAGTACGAGAGGACCGGGATGGACACACCGCTGGTGTACCAGTTGTTCTGCCAAGAGCATCGCTGGGTAGCTATGTGTGGACGGGATAAACGCTGAAAGCATCTAAGCGTGAAGCCCCCCTCGAGATGAGATTTCCCATCACATTAAGTGAGTAAGACCCCTGAGAGACGATCAGGTAGATAGGCTAGAAGTGGAAGTGCCGCGAGGCATGGAGCGGACTAGTACTAATCGGTCGAGGACTTAACCACGAGTTGTATAGCTGGTAGATTGATGGAGTTGGATATAGATTCAGTTTTGAAAGAACGAAAGTTTTTTCAGAAATAAAGTGTGGTGACGATGGCAAGAAGGATACACCTGTTCCCATCTCGAACACAGAAGTTAAGCTTCTTAGCGCCGATAGTAGTTGGGGGTTTCTCCCTGCGAGGGTAGGACGTTGCCACGC
>NZ_KV790855.1:0-22978 GCF_001807725.1 Granulicatella sp. HMSC31F03
TTTTCCTGTCTACTTGACAGGGTGCACTTCACATATATGTTACATTTTGCTTTTTCGTTTTTTGTAGAGTTTGAGATTAAAAAATAATTAGATTTTCTTGACAAATACGCATTCCTCTAGTATTCTTTATAGCAACAATAAAAATCCTTAGACAGAGATAAAGACGTACACTAAAGAGATAGAAGCCGTGGCTGAAAGCTTCTAACCGTACAAGGAAAGACACTCTTGAGGAGAATAATGCAAAGTTATTCCGGTAATTCCGTTATCATTGAGAGGGAAAGAGCTCTTTCCGAACTAAGGTGGTACCACGAAATTTTCGTCCTGACTTCTATTGAAGTTGGGATTTTTTTATTTTTACTGAAAGAAAGGATGATTCATATGATTCAAAAACCAAAAGGGACAGCCGATTTATTACCTGAGGAACTCAAAATTTGGCACTATATCGAAGAAACAGCACGCATCATTTTAGGCGATTATCAATTTGAAGAAATGCGTACACCAATGTTTGAAAGCTACGATTTATTTAGCCGTGGTGTTGGGGATACAAGCGATATCGTTTCAAAAGAGATGTATGATTTCTACGATAAAGGAGATCGTCACATTACACTTCGTCCAGAAGGAACTGCAGCGATTGTTCGTGCGTATGTAGAAAATAAATTATTTGGACCTGAACATAAAAAACCGTATAAAGTGTATTATATGGCTCCGATGTTTCGTTACGAACGTCCACAATCAGGACGTCTTCGTCAATTCCACCAATTAGGAGTTGAGGTGTTTGGATCTACAAATCCTGCCACTGATGTTGAAACCATTGCAATGGCATGGGATTTATTAAAAGAACTAGGATTGTCCAATATGCGCTTAGTGATTAATTCTCTTGGAAAAACTTCTGACCGTATTAAATACCGTGAAGCGTTAATTAGTTACTTAGAACCATTTGCGGATGAACTCAGTGAAGATTCTAAAAATCGACTTCACAAAAATCCATTACGTGTCTTAGATAGTAAAGACAAACGTGATATTGAAATCGTGAAAAATGCACCACGCATTTTAGAATTCTTATCAGATGAAGCACGCACTCACTTTGAAAAAGTACAACAATACTTAAACGCATTAGAGATTCCATTTGAAATCGATGAAACAATGGTACGTGGGCTTGACTACTATCAAGATACAATTTTTGAAATCATGACAGATTCTAAATCATTCGGTGCTAAAA
This sequence comes from Granulicatella sp. HMSC31F03, assembly GCF_001807725.1. Taxonomy (NCBI): domain Bacteria; kingdom Bacillati; phylum Bacillota; class Bacilli; order Lactobacillales; family Carnobacteriaceae; genus Granulicatella; species Granulicatella sp. HMSC31F03. The sequence goes on from NZ_KV790855.1 coordinate 1,220, forward strand.
CGACGATTTGTGGTGGTGGACGTTATGATGGTCTTGTCCAAGAACTCGATGGACCTGAAACACCTGGTTTTGGATTTGGTCTTGGAATGGAACGTCTTGTGTTATTAATGAAAGACGAACAAGTAGAAGTTCCTGAATTACAAGAACTCGATGTCTATGTTGTTGGACTTGGTGAAACAACAGAAGAGGAAGTATTAAAACTTTCTATTTCACTCCGTCAACAAGGATATTCAGTTGACCGTGATTTCTTTGGGCGTAAAGCAAAACCACAGTTCAAGAACGCTCAAAAATATGGCGCTAAAGTGGTCATCACACTTGGTGAAGAAGAGTTAGAAACAAAACAGGTACCAGTGAAAGTAATGAAAACTGGAAAAGAAGTGAAAATTAACTTACAAGAACTCTATGATGATTTCGATAGCATTTATCGACAAATCACAATGGATACAACAGCCATTGACGAGTACTTTGGTAAATAGGAAGAGGGATGGATATGAAAAGAAGAACAGAATATTGCGGATTAGTTAGTGAAAAATTAGTGGGACAAACAGTGACATTAGATGGTTGGGTTGCAAAACGTCGTGACCATGGTGGAGTTATTTTCATCGACTTACGCGACCGCGAAGGCATTATGCAAGTAGTCTTCAACCCAGCACGTAACCAAGAAGCGTTTGAAATCGCTGAAAAATTACGTTCTGAATACGTCATTCAAGTAACTGGGGAAGTAGCTTATCGTGGTGAAGGCCTAGAAAACCCAAATCTTAAAACGGGTAAATATGAATTATTAGTAGACGAAGTTGAAGTATTCTCTAAAGCAAAAACTTCTCCTATCTATATCGATGATGAACAAAAACCATCAGAAGAATTACGCTTGAAATATCGTTATTTAGATATCCGTCGTCGTCCTGTATTAGAAAACTTACGCTTACGTCATAAAGCTACACGTTCAATTCGTGAGTATTTAGATGGTGAAGGTTATATCGATGTTGAAACTCCAATTTTAGCAAAATCAACACCAGAAGGAGCGCGTGACTATTTAGTACCTTCACGTGTTCACGAAGGAAGCTTCTATGCATTACCTCAATCACCGCAAACATTTAAACAATTGTTAATGGGTGCTGGATTAGACCGTTACTACCAAATCGTTCGTTGCTTCCGTGACGAAGACTTGCGTGGAGACCGTCAACCAGAATTTACACAAGTCGATATCGAAACAAGCTTCTTATCAGCTGAAGAAATCCAAGAGATGATGGAAGGCTTATTGAAGAAAGTGATGAAAGATACATTGGATGTGGAGGTTCAAACTCCATTCCCTCGTATTTCGTTTGCAGAAGCAATGGCTCGTTACGGAAACGACAAACCAGATACTCGTTTCGACCTAGAATTAATCGACGTAAGTGACATCATGAAAGAATCGGACCTTAAAGTGTTCAGTTCATGTATCGAAAACGGTGGAGAAGTAAAAGTACTTAACTTAAAAGGACTTGCGTCAGAATACTCTCGTAAAGATGCAGATAGTTTAGCAGACTTTGTTTCTAAATTCGGCGCTAAAGGTTTGGCTTGGATTAAAGTCGAAGAAGACGGCTTAAAAGGACCAATCGCGAAATTCATCGTGAACCAAGAATCTGCTTTCCGTGAACGTATCAACGCTGAAGTAGGAGATATCGTGTTCTTCTGTGCAGACAAACCATCAGTGGTTGCACAATCATTATCTGAATTACGTTTACACTTTGGTAAGAAACATAACTTAATCGATACAAACAAATTCAACTTCTTATGGGTTGTTGATTGGCCATTATTAGAACATGACGCTGAAGAAGACCGTTATGTAGCAATGCACCACCCATTCACTCGTCCAGTGAACGAAGACTTCCAAGCATTAATCGATGATCCAGCAGGAGCGAAAGCACAAGCCTACGATATCGTATTAAACGGCTATGAATTAGGTGGAGGATCACTACGTATTTACCGTCGTGACATGCAAGAAGCGATGTTTAAAGTTCTTGGATTCACAAAAGAATCTGCAGAAAGCCAATTTGGATTCCTATTAGATGCATTAGATTACGGATTCCCACCACATGGAGGAATCGCACTTGGGTTAGACCGTTTAGTAATGCTACTTGCTGGTGAAGACAACATCCGTGAAGTCATCGCGTTTCCTAAGAACAGCTCAGCAGTAGACCCAATGACACAAGCTCCAAGTGAAGTGTCAGCAAAACAACTAGATGAGCTTTCATTAAAAATTAAATAAGACGGGAATGGATTTCTAAAAGGAGGAAGAAACTTTGAAGAGTAGTAAAGGGGTTGTGTTTAAAAGACAACAACGTATCCTTCAGCTTTTACAAGAAAACCACGAGATGTCTGTTGAAGACTTATCGAAAGAGTTAGAAGTTTCTGAAATCACCATTCGAAGAGATTTACAACAATTTGAAGATCAAGGAGTTGTCGAGCGCTTCTACGGAGGCGCACGTTTCCTTACTGGGAAAATTAAACAGGAAAACGTGGAACAAATTCAATATAATTCCATGAAGAAAAACATTGCAAGAAGAGCCGCGGGATTAGTACGAGATCATAATATGGTCTTTATTAACTCAGGCTCTACTGCCTTTTTGTTATTAAATTTTCTAGCGGATGCCAACGTTACGATTTTAACGAATAATGGTCGTTCCATCTTCAAAAAGCCATCTACGAAAGCATCTATTGTGATTAGTGGTGGGGAGATTTTCGAACAAAAGAAATCTCTTGTAGGGGATTTTGCAATTAACTCATTCTCTAAAGCCCGTGCAGATATTTGTTTTTTAGGGGTTGGAGGGATTAGTAAAAACGGAATTTCAACCTATGCACTTCCAGAGACTGCCGTAAACCGTGTGATTTTAGAACGGACAACAGGGCACCGAATTATCGTTACGGAAGGATTTAAAGTGGGTCGTGATTCAAACTTCCATACGGCTGACTGTAATATGATTACTCATTTAATTACAGATCATACCGCTGACCCTGAAACAGTAGCTTATCTAAAGAGCATTGGTGTAAAAGTTATATTTATTTCGTAAGAAAAAGAATGTAGAGGTATAAAATGATTGAATTAGGAGAACGATTAACTCGAGTTGCTAGTTTTGTTCCAAACGGTTCAAAGGTATGCGATGTTGGGAGTGACCATGCGTATTTACCAGTGTATTTAATTCAAAACAACCAGATTACTTCAGCGATTGCAGGAGAAGTGGTTGAAGGGCCTTTTTTATCGGCTAAACAAACCGTTCGGGATTACCGGATGGAAGAGCGCATTGAAGTTCGTTTAGGCGACGGATTGCAAATTCTTTCAAAAGAAGATGAGATTACTGCTGTTACGATTTGTGGGATGGGCGGCGAACTCATTTCTCGGATCCTAGAAGCTGGATTCAGTGGCGGTCATTTAAACGGTAAAGAACGTCTCATTCTTCAACCAAACGTTGCAGAACATTTTGTACGTGAATGGTTAATGAATCATTCGTACCGTATTACTCATGAGACGGTCGTTGAAGATAATCATCGCTTGTATGAAATTATCGTGGCGGAACCAGTCGAAGAACGAGTAGAGTATACAGAACTAGAATTAAAATACGGTCCGATTTTATTGCAACATCCTTCAGAATTGTCTGTAGCAAAATGGACACGTATGAACCGTAAAAATAAAGAAATCATGGAACAATTACAAAAGAGTAAGACGCCTCAACATGAAAAAATTGAGCAGTTTGAAAAAGCGTTTAATGAATTGAAAGGAGTGATTGATCGTGCCAACAGTTAGAGATGTGGTAAGGCGTTTTGAAAAACGCGTGCCAAAGAATCTATCCGTTCCCAAAGACCCTATTGGACTTCATTTTGGAGAGTGGAATCAAGAAGTTAAAGTGATTATGACTACGCTGGATATTCGTCCAAGTGTCATTGAAGAAGCGATTGCTAAAAACGTTGATTTAATTATTGCGCATCATCCACCAATCTTTAGACCGGTTGCGTTATTTGATTTAACGGTTCCGCAAAATAAAATGTTCCAACAAATTTTGAAACATGATATTGCGGTGTATGCGGCACATACTAACCTTGATGTAGTCGAAGGTGGAGTGAATGATTGGTTGGCAGGTGAATTGCTATTATCTGATGTAACAGTGATGTCTCCAACGACAACCGTTCCGTCTATGAAGGTGATTACTTTTGTTCCTAAAATTGATGCAGAGAAAGTTTTAGAAGCGCTGTTTGAAGCTGGTGCTGGGACAATTGGTGACAACTATAAAGACTGTGCGTTTCAAACTTCAGGAGTTGGACAATTTACACCCGTTAAAGGCGCAAATCCTGCAATTGGTTCGTTAAATAAACCAGAATTTGTAGAAGAAGTGAAACTAGATGTTGTTTGTTCTGAAGAAGTATTAAGTGATGTTTTAAAAAGCTTAAGAGCTTCACATCCTTATGAAGAACCAGCAATCGACGTCTTCTCAATGAAGAATGCAGGCAAGACGCTAGGATTTGGTCGTGTTGGAAATCTTCCAAAAGCAATGACAGGGGATGAATTTATCGCTTTTGTTACTGAGCGTTTCAAACTCAAGGGGCTCCGCTACGTTCCTTCTCGTGTAAATCCAGATGGACTCATCTCTAGAGTCGCTGTGATGGGCGGTTCTGGCGGAAACTATTACTTGGATGCACTAAAAAACGGCGCAGATGCCTTTGTAACAGGTGATATTTTTTACCATACAGCGCATGATATTCAAGAGACTTCATTATTCCTAGTGGATGCTGGGCATCATATCGAAGTTGTATGTCGAAAACAATTAGCCAAATGGGCTCGTGAATGGAAAGAAGAAAATAATTGGGATGTAACAGTGATTGAAAGTGAAACTTTTACAGATCCATTTAAATTTTATAAAGCAGGTGAAGAAAATGCATAAAGAATTAACAGAACGTTTTATCCGTTACGCAAAGAAAGAAACAAGATCTGACGAAACAAGTCAAACAGTCCCAACAACGCCATCTCAAACAGCGTTTTTAAAGGACTTAGAACAAGAATTAAATGAATTAGGATTCCAAGAAGTGTATTTAAATCCTAAAAACAGTTTCCTAACAGCAACAATTCCATCTAACGTAGACCACGAAGTGCCAACTATTGGATTTATTGCTCACGTAGATACAGCTGATTTTGAAGCTAGAAATATTCAACCTCAAATCCACGAAAACTATAACGGTGAAGCAATTGTCCTAGACGAAGAAGGAAAATTCGTATTAGACCCTAAAGACTTCCCGAACTTAAAGAACTATGTTGGTCAAACATTAATTACAACAAATGGTAAAACTTTACTAGGTGCTGACGATAAGTCTGGTGTGACAGAAATTGTTACAGCTGGGGCTTATTTATTACAACATCCAGAAATTAAACACGGAAAAATTCGTGTAGCGTTTGGTCCAGATGAAGAAATCGGACGTGGAGCTGATTTATTCGATGTAGAACAATTCGCGTGCGATTTTGCTTATACAATGGATGGTGGACCAGTTGGCGAATTAGAATATGAAAGCTTCAACGCTTGCCGTGCTACAGTTCGTATTCAAGGAAAGAACGTTCACCCTGGTACAGCTAAAGATACTATGGTGAGCGCATTAGAATTAGCTCGAAAATTCCAAAATGCTCTTCCAGAGTTCGAAGTTCCTGAACATACAACAGGGCGTGAAGGGTTCTACCACTTAGTAGCAGCTGAGGGTGTTGTTGAAGAAGCTAAATTAGTGTACATCTTACGTGACCACAGCCGCGAATTATTCAATGCGAAAAAAGATATGATGTTACGTATCGCTTCTCGTATGAACAAAGAATTAGATACAGACCGCATTACTGTTGATTTACATGATGAGTACTACAACATGGCAGAAATCATCGAAAAGGATTTCCGTTGTGTGGATGTGGCTAAACAAGCGTTAGAAAACTTAGACATCGTTCCAATCATTAAACCAATCCGTGGTGGTACAGATGGTTCTAAGATTTCATTCATGGGATTACCAACGCCAAATATTTTTGCAGGTGGCGAAAACATGCATGGCCGCTATGAATATGTTGCTGTTGAATCAATGGAAAAAGCAACACAAGTGATTATCGAAATCGCTCGATTAGCAGCATTATAATTTTTAACTAGAAAAGGAAAGGAGTGAGTTCATGACATTTGATGGTATTTTCACCAAATGGATGATGGACGAAGTGGCGCCTCAATTAGTTGGAGGACGGATTACAAAGATTCATCAACCATTACCATACGATGTACAATTCACCATTCGTGCCAACCGTAAGAACTACTTGCTTGTGTGTTCGGCACACCCAATGATGGCTCGTGTACAATTTATTTCTGAGAAACCAGAGAATCCAGAAGTTGCTCCTAACTTTTGTATGATTCTTCGTAAGTATTTAGAAGGATCTATTATCCAATCATTCACTCAAGTAGAGAATGATCGTATTTTACATTTGGACGTTTCAACGCGTGATGAACTTGGGGATAAGGCTGGATATCGTTTCACAATCGAGATGATGGGTCGTCATAGTAATTTATTCTTAGTGAATCAAGAAGATAACACGATTATCGATTGTGTGAAACGTCTCTCTCTTGGTCAAAACAGTTATCGTACCTTACAACCAGGTGCAAGCTATGTAATGCCCCCTCAAACGCAGAAGAAGAATCCTTTTGAATACTCGCTCTTTGAATTAGATAGTTTACTCCATCCTTATAGTGGTGAACCAGGTGAAAGAACATTAATGAATGTCTTTCAAGGGATTAGTAAGCAATCTGCTCATGAAATTGTGGAACGTAGTGAAAGAGGAGGCCAAAGTTTAGCGGAAGCATTACATCACTATCTTGAAGAAGGAAATACAGCGATTCAGCCTACACTTACAAAGGCAGAGGATGGAAAGACGTACTTCTTACCATTTCCTTATATGAGTAAGGTTGGTGAGTCTCAAAGCTTCGACAGCCTCTCTGAATTATTAAGTGCTTACTATGTACAGAAGATTCAAGAAGAGAAGATTCAGCAATTAGCAGGACATCTATTGCAAATGTTGAAATCTGAACTTCGAAAGAACCGTGAGAAGATGGTAAAACTCGATGAAGATTTAGCCAGAACGGAAGATGCAGATCATTATCGCGTATATGGAGACTTGATTAACACATACCAACACCAAATTGAAAAAGGTGCAAGTAGTGTTACGGTTCAAAACTTCTACGAGGACTATGAAGAAGTAACAATTCCATTAAATCCATTATTAACGGCTTCTCAAAATGCACAGGCGTATTTTAAAAAATACCAAAAACTTAGAAATGCGGTAACGCATATTCATGAGCAACAAGAAGCAACGAAGAATGAAATGGACTACCTCGAGAGTGTTATTTACCAAATCGAAGAAGCGGATGTATTTAACTTAGAAGCCATTCGTGAAGAACTTGTTGAGAGTGGCTACTTAAAACGTTCTGCGTTGAAAAAAGGTATTAAGAAACAAGGTGGCGCGAAACCACATGTGTTTTATGCAACAGACGGCACGCGAATCTTGGTTGGACGAAATAACTTACAAAACGACCAATTAACACTTCGACAAGCGAAGAAGGAATACTTATGGCTTCATGCACAAAATATTCCAGGATCTCACGTGATTATTGAATCTAGTAATCCAGCGGAAGAAACAATTGGTGAAGGCGCGATGCTTGCTGCATACTACTCAAAATATCGTCTTTCAGGAACGGTTCCAGTAGATTATGTTCAAGTATCGAAAATTCGTAAACCAAATGGAGCTAAACCAGGTTTTGTAGTCTACGAAGGCCAACAAAATACTTATATTACGCCTGATCCATTAAAGGTAGAAGCGTTAAGAAATAATAAACCGAAATAGAGGGATATTATGAAAATTATTGTGACAGGATTTGACCCTTTTGGAGGGGAAAAGATTAATCCATCGATTGAATGCGTGAAGGCTCTTCCCGAAGTTGAAGGCGTAGAACTGATTCGTTTAGAATTACCAACTGTGTTTAAGGAATCAGCAAAGCGTTTGAATGAAGTCATTAATGAAGTGAAACCAGATGCAGTATTAAGCGTTGGCCAAGCAGGGGGAAGACCTGGAATTACAATGGAACGTATTGCGATTAATGTCGATGATGCGAGAATTCCAGACAATATCAGTCAACAACCAATTGATGAAACCATTCAAACAAAAGGGGCAGCTGCTTATTTTTCAACTTTGCCGATTAAACGAATTGTAAAAGCGATTCGTGAAGCAGGAATTTCGGTGGAAGTATCCAATTCCGCTGGGACATTCGTATGTAATCACATCATGTACCAAGCGTTATTTTCTGCAACAAAGGCTGAGAAACCTTTTAAAGCGGGATTTATGCATATTCCGTTTATTCCAGAACAAACAACGGATAAACCGTCTCTACCGCTTGAAGAGAGCACTAAAGCTTTACAGATTGCGATTGAGACAATCCGTGATTATTTAAACGATGAAGATATTAAGGTTCAAGAGGGAGCCATTTTTTAGAAAGGAGGGAGATGAATAATGTCACCAAAAGCAGCATATATTCATATCCCTTTTTGTTCGCATATTTGTTATTATTGCGATTTTAACAAAGTATTTATTGAAGGACAGCCGGTTGATGAATATATCGAATTATTGATTAGAGAAATGGAACTGACTGGGAAAAAATATAAAATTGAACCTCTTGAAACACTATACGTGGGTGGAGGAACACCGTCTTCATTAAATCCGCATCAAATGGAACGATTGCTAGATGGAATCCATGAACATTTACCGCTTCAAAAAGGGGCAGAGTTTTCAATGGAATTGAACCCTGATGATGGTACTCATGAACTGCTCACCGTAATGAAAAAAGGAGGAGTGAATCGCCTCAGTATGGGCGTTCAGACCTTCAATAATGATTTACTGAAAGCAATCGGCCGTAAACATACAAAAGAGACGGCAATCCGTACCATCGAGAATGCAAGACAAGTTGGATTCGAGAATATGAGTATTGACTTGATTTTCAGACTTCCAAAACAGACGATTGCTGATTTTGAAGAGAGTTTAAAAATGGCGATGGATCTAGATCTACCTCATTACTCAATTTATTCACTGATTTTAGAACAAAAGACTGTTTTTTATAATCTGATGAGGCAAGGGAAACTTCCATTGCCGAGTCAAGATGAAGAGGCTGATATGTTTGAACTAGCGATGAAGACGATGGAGGATTTCGGTCGTCATCATTATGAGATTAGTAATTATGCACTTCCTGGATATGAATCTAGACATAATCTTCATTATTGGAAGGCGGATGAGTACTTTGCGTTTGGTGCAGGAGCCCATGGCTATGTGAATGGAGTTCGTTACCAAAACAATGGACCTATTCAACATTATCTTGAGCCGCTCCGAGAGGGGAAACTTCCTATCTTCTCAGAAACAAAACTGTCTAAAAAACAGCTGATTGAAGAATTTATGTTTTTAGGATTAAGAAAATTTTCTGGTGTATCAAAGAAAGAATTCATGGAAAGATTTGGAAATTCTATGGAAAAAATTTATGGAGAAGTTTTAGAGGAATTATTGGAAGAAAAACTCTTAACAACCACTCATGATGGATATGTTTTGACGCATCAAGGGAAATTTTTTGGAAATAACGTTTTCCAATCATTTTTGATTGATGAAGATCAGAATGAAATTTGATGAAAACAAGGGGTTTTGTTAAACATTTCTTAAAGAATGTGGTATTATACTTTATGGCATTTCTAATGCACAAAAAATAAAAGAAAAGGGGATATCTATCCAATGGAAAATATCGTTAAGATTTTAACAGCACCAGCATTCGTGTCTGCTATCTTCTCAACAATTTCAATTATCTTAGTGGGTTATTTCATCCGCAAGAAAAACATTGTTGATGCAAACAGTGGTAAAGTTTTATCAAACGTTTTACTTTCAGTTGCGCTTCCTGCGTTAGCGTTCAAAGCTTTCATGGTTGACATTAATGACAAAACATTCACAACTGGATTAAACGTATTTATCTTCGGCTTTATTGCTTATGTCATTTTAATTCTTTTAGGAGAATTATTCTTTATTAAGGAGAAAGGTGACCGTAAAACTACTTTATCAGTATTAACAACATTCGGTTCAACAACTTTCTTTGGGATTCCAATTATTAACGGTTTATTAGGAGCAGCTGGTATTTTATATGCTAATATCTTCAACTTAGCTTACCGTGTGTTCTTATATTCTTACGGATTAATTCGTATGAGCGGATTAAAATTCGAGAAGAAAAACTTCAAAATGATTTTCGGTAACATCATCGTTATCGCAACATTTGCCGGATTATTAATCTGGATCTTCCAATCTTCATTACCACAAGTAGCTGTTCAAGTTAAAGTTGGTGAAGAAACTAAAGAAGTTATGTATGCTTTCTTACGTATCGATAAGACAGCTCCATGGTTATTCAAAGCTATTACTTACTTAGCTGACTTAAGCTCACCACTTGCATGGTTAGCAATCGGTATCACTTTAGGAAACATTTCTTTAGGTGAAGCCGTTAAAGATAAGATGGTTTGGTACTACAGCATTGTTAAATTAATCTTAGTTCCTGCAGTATTCGTTGGAATTATTTTCGCAGTTAGCCCATTCTTACCAATGGCTCCGGAAGCTTCAAAAGGTATTCTTATTATGTTAGCTACACCACCAGCAACCGTTGCCGTGGCTTACGCTATCAAATACGATAAAGAAGCAGCACTTGCAAGTAATGCTTCATTACTAGGAACTGTATTAGCAGTATTCGCAATCGTCTTCTGGATTGTTGCTGGATCTGTTATTTTCCCTGGAGTAGGATAAACAAAAAAAGTAGATCGATTTTCGGTCTACTTTTCAATTTTTACAAAATGGAGGAGTTAAAATGAAAGTTTTAGCATATGGGGTTCGTGAAGTTGAATTACCAATTTTCGAACAAGTAAACAAGAAATTCGGATACGAATTAACATGTATTCCAGAATACTTAAATTCTGAAGAAACTGCTCGCAAAGCAGAAGGTTTCAAAGCTGTTATTTTACGTGGTAACTGCTGGGCAAACAAAGAAACTTTAGATATCTACAAAGAATTAGGAGTAGAGTACGTATTAACTCGTACTGTGGGTGTAAACCACATCGATGCTGAATACGCAAAATCATTAGGAATGAAATTAGGTTACGTTCCTTTCTATTCTCCAAACGCAATTAGTGAATTAGCAGTTACTTTAGCAATGACATTATTACGTAACGTTGCTTACACTGCAGCAAAAACTAGCCAACAAGATTTCACAGTAGATACTCAAATGTTTGCTAAAGAAATCCGTAACTGTACTGTTGGGGTTGTCGGTATCGGACGTATCGGTTTAACAACTGCAACATTATTCAAAGGTTTAGGCGCTAACGTATTAGCTTACGATGCTTTCCCTAAAGAAGGCGTTGATCATATCTGTACTCAAGTACCTTTAGATGAGTTATTAGCAAAATCAGACGTGATTTCAATTCACGCTCCATACATTCCAGCAAACGGAAAAGTAATCACTAAAGAATTCATCAGCAAAATGAAACCAGGTGCTATCTTAGTAAACACTGCTCGTGGTGAATTACAAGATATTGATGCAATCATCGAAGCGTTAGAATCAGGTCACTTACGTGGTGTTGGTTTAGACGTTTTAGAAGGGGAAAGCGAAGTATTCTTCAAAGACTTACGTGGTCAAGAAATCAAAAATCCTGCTATCCGTAAATTAGTTGAATTATACCCACGTGTATTATTAACACCTCATATGGGTAGTTACACTGATGAAGCAGTATTAAACATGGTTGAAACAAGTTTTGAAAACTTAAAAGCATATGTTGAAACTGGTTCATGTAAAAATGACATTCAATGCTAATTGAAAGTAAACAAAAAAATCTCTTAGAGCAATCTAAGAGATTTTTTTTGCTTTATAAATATTTGAAAATCGCTAGAAACATGAAAATGGCTCCTGCTAGAACGAAAATATGCCAAATCACATGGTAAAAATTATGATATTTACGTTTGTAGAAGATTGTACCAAGAGAATAACTTAATCCACCCAAGAAGAGATAGAGAATACCTCCCCAACCCATGCTTTCATATAAAGGTTTCAAGGTAAAAATGGAAACCCATCCCATTGCTAGGTAAAGAAAAACTGAAATCTTAGAGAATTTCTCTAAAAAGAATGCTTCGATGATGACACCACCAATAGCAAAAATCCAAATAGCAATGCAGAAGGTTAATCCTTCCTGGCCTCCAATTCCGATTAAACAAAATGGAGTATAGGTTCCAGCAATTAATAGATATATCGAAGAGTGATCAATCCGCTGAAATACTTTTGCGGCTTTTGTAAATTTAAAGCTATGATAGAGCGTTGACGCTAAAAATAATAAGATGAGTGAAGCTCCATACACACTAAATGCGATGATTTGCGTGGTATTATTGACTGCCACAGCCTTCATTAAGAGTAGTACAAGCGCAGTAATGGCTAATGCGACTCCAATGCCGTGAGTGACCGCATTAAGGACTTCACCGACAATCTCTGATTTTATCGATTGGACTTTTCGTTCTTTTTTGAGAGTTGATTCTTTCATAGAAACACGCTCCTTTCAACACATCTTATTATAGAAGGCAAATCGTTATTTGTCCAACAGACTTTTTAGGACTTTTTTGTGAAACTGACTCACGTTTGTTGTTAAGAAAGGCTTAAAGGTGCCTTTTTAAGTTTTCATTAATTCCATTTTATAGTAAAATAGTGGATATATAAGTATTGGGTGTTCCCAGAAAAGGAGATTTAACAATGAGTGTTCATATTAATGCAACAAAAGGGCAAGTTGCCGAATCAGTTTTAATGCCAGGAGATCCATTACGTGCTAAATTTATTGCTGAGCATTACTTGACTGAAGTAGAACAATATAATGCGGTCCGAAATATGTTTGGATATACCGGACTTTATAAAGGACAACGTGTTTCTGTTCAAGGAAGTGGAATGGGAATTCCTTCAATTATGATTTATGCGAATGAATTATATACTGAATTTGGTGCAGAACGCATCATCCGTATTGGTTCTGCTGGTGGCATGCAAGAGAATGTTAAAGTTCGTGATATTGTTTTAGCGCAAGGTGCTACTACAGATTCATCAATCTTCAACAACATTTTCCATAATCAAGTAACGTTTGCTCCAATTGCAAGCTTTAATTTATTGGATAAAGCCTATCATCTTGCGAAAGATCGTGGTGTAGGCGTACACGTTGGAAACGTACTATCATCAGATCGCTTCTATAATGCAGAATTAGATAAGAAAAAATTAATGGATTATGGAATGCTATGTGTTGAAATGGAGGCTGCTGGACTATATGCATTAGCAGCACAACATAAGAAAGAAGCTTTAGCAATTCTTACCATTAGTGATCATCTGTTAACAGGTGAAGAAACAACTGCACAAGAACGTGAACAAACATTTAACGACATGATGGAAATCGCGTTAGAAACAGTTCGTGCATAAAATTTGAATAGAAAGAAGGAACCCGAATGGGAAATAATCCAAAACCTCAAGGAGCTGTTCAAACAGGCTTAGAGTCAAAAAAAGTTTCCGTTTGGATTTTAATACTGGCTGTACTAATCACTGCTGCTTTAACTTACTTTGGCACAACTCTTACAGTTTCACCACAAACCCAAGCGCAAACTACGCAATCTACGCAAACTACCAATAGAAATTCTAATAGTAGCGTGCTCTCTAACGAAGACTTAAGTAAAATAGAGTTAGTCTATAAAACTTTGATGAACGGTTATGTGGATAAGAACATCTCCAAAGACAATCTTATTAATGGAGCCTTAAAAGGAATGAGTGATGCAGCTGGAGATCCGTATACAACCTACTTGGTGAATGAAGAAACATCAGCGATAGACGAAACACTAACGGGTTCTTTCGGAGGAATCGGTGCGGAATTAAGATCTGAAAATAATAAAGTGATTATCAGTAATACTCGTGAAGGAACACCTTCTCAAAAAATAGGATTACAAGAAAACGATGTAATTCTTAAAGTAGATGGTGAGGATATGGAAGGAAAAAGTATTTCTTATGTAGTATCCAAAGTCCGTGGAGAAGTTGGAACAGATGTCACTTTAACCATTCAACGTGGAAGTCAAGAATTAGAAGTAAAAATTACTAGAGCGAAAATTTCCATTGAGACTGTAAAGGGCACTGTAGATGAAACAGATCCAACAATTGGTCATGTAAAAATCAATTCGTTTGCTAAAAATACAGCTCAAGAAGTTGAAAATGCTGTGACTGATTTACGTCAAAAAGGCGTGAAGAAATTTATCTTTGATGTGCGCTATAATCCTGGTGGATTGTTAGACCAAGCGTTAGCGATTAGTAATATGTTTGTAGAAGAAGGCAAGACTATTTTAAATATTGAAGATAGAAATGGTAAAATTACAGCCTATAAAGCATCTAAAGAATATGGTACCTTTAAAATCACAGAACCTTATGTGCTTCTTGTGAACGAAGGAAGTGCTTCTGCATCTGAAATTTTAGCAGGAGCCCTTAAAGAATCTGCAAATGCAAAATTAATTGGTTCTAAAACATACGGAAAAGGAACCGTACAGTCTGTAGTTGATGTTTCAAAAAACGCAGAGCTAAAATATACAACTGCTAAATGGTTAACTCCAAATGAAACGTGGATTCACAAAACAGGAATTGAACCAACCGAAGCGGTATCAATGCCTGAATACTACAACATTACAATTGTGGATACTCGTGAAGTCGTAAAAGAAGGTTCTGTATCTGATAATGTTAAAACCATTGAAACAATCTTAAAAGGTTTAGGATATGATGTAAAAGCAGATGGATATTTTGATTCTAAAACAACTGAAGCAGTAAAACAGTTCCAAAAATCAAAAGGAATCTCAGAAACTGGTGAAGTGAATGAACAAACGGGATCGGCTTTAATGAATACAATTCGCGAAGAATTGAAGAAAAACGATACACAATATAAAGCTGCGGTGAAAGCATTACAATAAGGAGGATAGGAATGAACGAAGAGAATCAACTAGAAAATTCAAGCCTATCATCTATTGAAGAACGTCTTCAGTCTCGAAAAGATAAGAGTAAACAAAAGAAAAAACTTCATCCAATCATCGAGGAAATTGTGAGTTGGATTTGGTCAATCATTGTTGCAGCAACTATTATGTTTCTTTTATACGTTTTTGTAGGAAGACCATTTACGGTTAGTGGACAATCGATGTATCCTACTCTTCATAATGGAGACCATATGATTATGTCAAAACTTGGTGGTATTAATCGTTTTGATGTGGTTATTTTGAAAGCACCTGATGAAGATAAAGAGTATATTAAACGAGTGATAGGGATGCCTGGAGACACTGTAGAAGTTAAAGGCGGAGTCCTTTACATTAATGGAAAACAGGTAGAACAACCGTTTATCAATTCGAATAGTGATAAAAAGACTGTCTATATTGATGATTTCACATTAAAACAATTGACTGGAGAAGATAAAGTACCAGAAGGAAAATACTTCGTAATGGGAGATAACAGAGGAGTTTCAAAGGACAGCCGAATGATTGGATTTATTGATCAGGCTTCAATTGAAGGAAAAGCAGTATTTACTGTTTGGCCTCTAAATAGAATCGGTGGTCTTAAAGATTACTCAAATTTATACCATTAATATAAAGGTGATTACGATTATCGTAATCACCTTTTTGTGTCTTTAAATGAATATGGTAAAATTAGAATAGAGGAGGTGGGTTCATGACTGATATTTCTTTAAAGAATGTTTCGTTTTCTTACTATGGTAGTCTAAGACCTATTTTTAATCAGATAAATCTATCTTTTGATACAAATTGGAAGATAGGTTTGATTGGAAGAAATGGAATCGGTAAAACTATCTTATTAAAAATGTTAACGAAGGAATTAGAATATACAGGTGTCATTACAAATAGCACTACATGCGTTTATTTTCCTCCTACAATTAAAAATCATGATTTAACGTGTTTGGAAATATATAGACAAAGCAGTGAAGAGGAAGAATGGAAATTTATAAGAGAGCTTAATCTTTTAGGTTTAGATTTAAGTGTTTTGGATCAGCCTTTATCTTTATTATCTCCAGGAGAACGTATGAAAGTTCTTCTTGGAATTCTGTTTACGAAGGAAGATGCTTTTGTATTAATTGATGAACCCACGAATCATCTTGATTCCTTAGGAAGAAAGGTTGTTAGCGAATATCTTCGGCAAAAAAGACAGGGATTCATGGTTATTTCACATGATCGTGAATTTTTAGATGGATGTATCGATCATGTATTAGCCATTAATCGCAATAGTATAGAAATCCAAAGTGGAAATTACAGTAGTTGGTATCAAAACAAGCTCCAAAAAGATCAACTAGAATTTAATGAAAATCATAAACTAATAAAGGAAATTAGCCGATTAAAGGATGCTTCGAAGGAAACCAAACAATGGTCCGATCGAATTGAAAACACTAAAAATGGGCATAAAATATCGGGAATTAAACCAGATAAGGGATATATTGGGCATCAATCCGCAAAAATGATGAAAAAATCAAAGAATCTTATAAAACGGCAAGAAAAACTAATTGAAGAGAAAGAACGGTTACTAAAAGATATAGAGCTTCAGGAAAACTTGTTTTTGCATCCATTGAATTTTCCTAAGAAGGAAATCATAAAAGTGAATCATCTTTCTTTTAATTATGGAGATAAAAATATTCTTCAAGATCTTTCTTTTGTAATAAAAAGAGGGGATAGAATATCGATTAATGGAGAAAATGGCTCTGGAAAAAGTACTTTATTTAATTGTCTGATTGGTAAACTAGAAGTGGAGTCCTCTATGATTTTAAAGCCAAAAGATTTAAGAATTTCTTATGTTCCTCAGGAGATTAAAAATTTAAAAGGAAGCTTTAAAGAATATATTCGTTCAAAGGAAATCGATGAGACACTCTGTAGAACTCTATTAGCAAAACTAAATATTTCGAAAGATTTGTTAGAAAGTGATATCGAGTCTTACAGTGATGGCCAAAAAAAGAAATTGTTATTATCAATAAGCTTAGCAACGAAAGCTCATTTGTATATATGGGATGAACCTATGAATTATATCGACGTAATTTCTAGAGAGCAAATTGAGAAAGTAATACTGGATAATGATATTACTCTTATATTTGTTGAACACGATAACTATTTTAAAAAGAAGATCGCTAATAAAAATATAGAATTGTTATGAACAAGAAATTCTTTAAATTAAAAAGGAGATTATCAAAAGGTAATCTCTTTTTTTACGTGTTGATTCTCACAATATTCGAAATAAATTCTAATTAAAGATATAACTTTATGAATTTTTCGCAAAGTTTGAAATATTTTGAATTTTTTAGACAATTTATGTTGATTTTTACTTAAAAATAAATAGAATGATACTGTATGATTGTTATCTGATTGGGTATTTTAATTATTATTTAGTTATTTTCATGAATGGTGGCAGGACTACAAAAAATATTATAAGAAGTGAGGAATCAAAATGAAATTTGAAAAACGACAGAGGTTTTCAATCCGGAAATTTAGCGTGGGAGTAGCTTCAGTAATTATAGGTCAGTTCTTTTTAGGAGGAACTATAAATGTACCTGTTGTGCAAGCTAATGAGGTTGTTGAATCCGGTGTAATATCTCAAGATAAAGGTGCCGAGGAACTGCAACCATCAAAGGGCGATCTACCAACAGATGTTACTAAACAAAAGGAAGAAAAAGTTGAATTAGGAAATAAGGAGAATGTTCCTAATACAAATGAAATTAAAAAGGAAGAAAAGGCTGTTACATCAGGAATCGATAAAACAGACGCTTCAAGCAAATCTGAAAGTGAAGTTTCTAACAATGAAACAACTGATAATACAGATAACACAACAAAAGAGACAACTAATAAAGAAGATGGGTTAGAGTCAAACCTTTCTAAAGAGCAATTAAATAATGCAATCGTTGAAGGCGAAGTCGTAACGAAAGAAGCCGAGAAGTTTTTAAATAATTTGAATGATTCAACTAATAAAACTGAGATTGAAGGATCATTACGTCATACATCAGGGTTGTTGAAGGAAGCAAAAGCAGCATTTATTTCTAAAGAGGTGAATCAAGAGACTATTGACGCACTTCGTTTAAATCTTTCAAATGCTATTGAAACTTTATGGAATCAGATGAAAAGCTCAGGGCACACTGATACTGTCTCTTATATGCTCAATACAGCTGGGGTACAAGCGTCTTCCCCATCTAATGAAAAACCATATATGACTATTGAGCGTTATTTTGGACCTGATGAGGGTCGTTCTGTTGTAGATTATAAACTAATTAAAAATGGATCAACTATTGAATTAAGATATAAAGTTGGTTTAACAAGAATCACTTCGGATGAAGTTGAATTAACTCAGGATGCGAAAGATTTAGGTTTCACTTATGAAAAAGAAACAGGTTATTTAATTAAAGAACTATCTTTAAACCATCAAGTAGCTAGTAAGACTTATGTAATTGGGCTACAATCCAAAAATGACCCAGATACACGTGTTGTTGCGAATCTTTTAATCGAAGAACCTCCAGTATTCCAAATAGTAGATAATTATTCTTATTTATATGGCACCGATGAAGGAAGCAGAATTACAGGGAATGGTATATTAAGTGATTCAGTGACTTATGATAAAAAAACAAGCACAGCATATATGACTGCAACCCCGTTTGGTTATTATATTCTTTCTAATAAATCAAGTACGATTTCTGACGTAAAACCAGATACCCCACAATATTCATCCAATCTTTGGTTGTCTATTCCAGGGAGAAGAACAGATTATAATCTTCAGAATGACGAGGCTCCTGTTAAAATTACTAGATTCGAAGTTAAAAATGCCAGTCCAGGTGTTGAAGTAGAATTTATTAAAGATGGACCAGCTAAAGGGGATAATATATTTATTGAAAGAGATAATATAACTACCTCTAATGTTTTGACGGACAATAAGTATGTTACATCAGTATATAGCACTGATTACGACAATGTAAACGATCCTAGAGGTAATTCAGTTTCTCCATATAGAATTAATTTTAAATCTCTACCCGAAAAAGCTGGAAACTATTTTATTGACTTCCAGGTTACTGATAATATTGGAAGAGTAACAAACTATCATCTTAATTTAATTACTAAAGAAATATCCCAAACATCACCTTCTAGAAATGATGGTACATATGTTTTAACGAATGCTGATGTAATGTTTGAAGCTGATAAAATTTATCGTGTTTCAAATCCAACACCCGTTGCAATTCCTTCTACAAATCAGAAACAAATTATTGGGAACTTAGTACTGAATAAAGCCAATGCTACTTTAGAAATCCAGCAAGATAGTGTCCCTCAAGGAATTACTATCGAAAAAAATCCTTTAGATAAGACAAAATACATTGTTACTAAAAACGCTGGAGTAGTGTTATCTCCTGGTGTGTATTCGTTTAAAGCGAAAGCAATCGACGGTCACTTTGGAAATAACAATGTTGTTCGTACATTTAAATTTGAAGTACTAGAGGGATTAAATAATATCCCTGATCAAACTTGGCAGGAGGGACAAGCTATACCTAATGTTCCAATTTCGCTAACAAATGGAACGAATATTACTAATCTGTCTGTGGAGTATGAAGGGGAAGAAGGCTTTGTTCGCCTTGATTCTAATAGTAACAATAATGGACTAGCTGGTTATGCTCTTAAGAAGACAGAAGGTAAAAAAACTGCGATAGTCACAGCCACTTATTTAAATAGCGAGAATGAGAGTCGACAGATTAAAACAAGATTTACCTATGAAGTTACTCCTCGTCCTGTTTCTAATTTAAGTTTATCGATTACAAATGATAGACAAACAATTGTTGAAGGGAATCGATTCAAAGACATTCAACTAAATGCTAGTGAGGGTGCTGAATTAAATGTAGATGAAAGTAAACTTCCTGATGGGGTTACTTATGATAAAGTTTTAAAGAAGATTGCTGGAATTGGACAATATGAGGGTCAGTATGTTATCCCTGTTACGGCTTCAAAAAATGGAGAATCGATAACCAAACTAGTTGAACTAACGGTTACTCCTGGTGCTTTTGATATTCCAAGTGTTTCTTATGAATATACAGCCGGAAAAGAAATAGCACCAATTACTCTTAAAATACCTGCAAATGCAAGAGTGAACTATACGTCGGGCTCTTTACCAAACGGATTAAAATGGTCAGAAGATAAAAAAACAATTACTGGTACTCCGACTCAGGTTGGAACTTATACAGTTTCTGCAGAAGTTACAAGAACTACTACTTCTGGAAGTAGCCAAAGAGCAACTGCAACAATAAGAATTAAAGTAAATAGTGTTCCACTTAATTTTACAATTCCTGATAATCGTAAAGAAGTAAAAGTTTTAGACGCTCTTCCTTCAATTCCGTTGCAAGCAGAAGGTGCAAATATTACTCTAACTTCCGGTTCCCTACCGCCAGGAGTTAATTATAATTCAGTATCTAAAACTCTTGAGGGCATACCGACTAGAGTTGGGACTTACACAGCTACATTTACAGCAACAAGTGCGACGATTAGTGGCAACACAACTGCTAGTGCATCTGTAACAATCACTGTTACACCAAGGGATTTAAATGTTACAGTTGAAAATAAAAACCAAGAGAAAACAGTCCTATCTCCTGTAGACGAAGTGAGATTAACCGTTTCTGATGAGAAGGCTAGATTAGAGCTTGATACTAGTAAACTTCCTCAAGGGTTAACATACAATGCTTCCACGAAAACAATGTCTGGAACTGCTACAAAAGTTGGTGATTATTCCGTACCTTATAAGGCAACATTTGCTGAAATGGCAGATTCTCCGGTGTCTGGAGGATATATCCGATTTAATATCAGACCACTTCCTGTAAGTATCAATGTAACCGACAAAGAACAAACCATCCATTTAGGCGAAAATATCAAGAACATGGTCGTTAGTCATAGCGAGCATTCAAAACTTGGAGCAAGATACTTAAGTGTAGATTTACCTGAGTCAGACTTAGACTCTTATCTAGAATCAACGGCAGGGTTACATTATGATCGTGTAACTCACACAATCAGTGGAACTCCTACAAAAGCTGGGGTATACAAAATTCGTTTGAAAGCTTCTGTTGAATCAGATTCATTAGGAAAAGGAACTGCAGAAGAAATTATTACCTTGAAGGTTATTGATGATCCAGTATCTCTTGATATGAAAAATGATCGTCAGTTAATCGTTCTAGGAAATAAAGCTAGACCCGTTACATTACAGGTTCCTTCTGATGCTAGAGTGAGTGTTGACCAAACTAAACTTCCTAGCGGTTTAACATACAATGCGCAAACGAAAACAATTGAAGGAACTCCAACAGTCGCTGGTCAATATGATATTCCAGTAACGGTGACAAGTTCTAGTGGAAATAAAACCATTACAAAGGATATCTCGATTGATGTTGTCGACCTTACACCACAACAAGTGACTCCTCCAACAATTTCTGTTAAAGAAAATAATGACGGAACTCACACAATCACCATTACTCAACCTGAGGGTCAATCTCCAATAGAAACAATCATTAAAAATGGTAAAGACGGAGAAACTCCAAAAGTTAAAGTGGAACGTGACGATGCTAAGAAAGAGACAAAACTAACTTTCTACAAAGACGTAAACGCCAATAATGAGTTTG
>NZ_KV790855.1:22998-23276 GCF_001807725.1 Granulicatella sp. HMSC31F03
TGACGGTAAAGACGGAGAAACTCCAAAAGTTAAAGTAGAACGAGATGATACTAAGAAAGAAACTAAATTAACGTTCTACAAAGACGTAAACGCCAATAATGAGTTTGATGAAAATACGGATACTGTTTTGGGTACATCTGTAATCAAAGATGGCGCCGATGGTCAAAAAGGAGAACAAGGTATTGCAGGCCCTCAAGGTGTTGCCGGACCTAAAGGTGACAAAGGTGATCCAGGAGCAGTTGGACCTCAAGGTGCAGCTGGAGCTAAAGGTGAGCAAG